>JANOZA010000592.1:0-7689 GCA_031429155.1 Verrucomicrobiota bacterium
GGGGTGGAGTCCATACCAGTTGGGGGTGGAGTCCATACCAGTTGGAGGGAGAGTCCATACCAGTTGGAGGGAGAGTCCATACCAGTTGGAGGGAGAGTCCATACCAGTTGGGGGTGGAGTCCATACCAGTTGGAGGGAGAGTCCATACCAGTTGGGAGTGGAGTCCATAGCAGTTGGGGGTGGAGTCCATACCAGTTCGGTGTGGAGGCCATACCCTTTTCGGGGTTTCCGGGCCCGGGCGTTTCTCAGTAAAGCAGGAATCCCTGACGCGATGCCGCAAAACTCCGGGCGTAGCCCTGGAAGGAGGCGATGATCTGTCCGGCGGGTCGGCGGGCCTGGAGGGAGAGCCAGAGGGATTCGCTGCCCCAAACTTTGTGGAAGAGCGAAAGGGTGTCGCCGCGGGTGGCGCGGATAGGGTGGCCGTTGCTGCGGCGGACGACTTCGCTGCACAGGATGACGGCTAGAGCGATGAGGTCGGTGCTGCCGTGGGGGTCAATGCTCAGGGCCACGCCGCCAAAGCCTGGCTTGCGGCTGCTCGTGTAGGGCGAGAAGCGAACGCCGGGAATGCCCATGCGGCTCATGTCGGCGGCGAACTGCCCGGGGTTGATCCCCTTCCCTCCCGCGAACTCAAACGGGCGGGGCGTGCCGATGCCGATGTCCACGCCGTCGAGGCCGCCGAGGATGCCGGTGGCGGCGTAATAGAGCGGAGAGTTAGGGCCGGGGATATTCGGCGAAGTGGGGATCCAGCGCAGGCCGGTATCGCGCCACGTCATGCCGCGCTGCCAGCCGCGCATGGGAATGACGGTCAGCCTCGGGCGGGCGGCCCACCATCCGCGGGCGTTGCCCATCTTTGCGAGTTCTGCGGCGGTCATGCCGTGCAGATAGGGGACTGGAATCTGACCGACGAACGATTTCCAACGCTCCTCGCGCGGCGGTCCCTGCACTTTGATGCCGCCAACGGGGTTGGGCCGGTCGAGGACGATGAATTCCTTGCCGGCCTGGCCGCAGGCTTCCATGGCGAGGGCCATAGTGGAAATGTAAGTGTAGCTGCGGCTGCCGATGTCCTGGAGGTCGAAACAGATGACATCCACATTAGAGAGCATGGCGGGCGATGGCTTGCGCGTGTCGCCGTAGAGGCTGTAGGCGATGAGACCGGTGACCGGATCGCGGCGGCTGGAGACGTGGAGGCCGGCAGGTTCGCGACCATCGAGTCCGTGCTCCGGCGTGTAGAGCGTGGTGAACGACCGTCCGAGGCCGCGCTGGAGCACGACGCGCGTGGGTGTGCCGCTGCGGTCCACGCTGGTTTGGTTGGTGATAAGTCCGACCCGTTTTCCGCGCAGGATACTGAAGTTGTTTTCCCGCAGCACATCAATGCCGAGAGCGAACGGGCCTGTTGATGGCGCGATGGCCGGTGTGGAACCAGGACCAGGACCGGCGCACGAGGCGAGGACGGATGCGGAGGAAAGTGTGAGGAAATGACGGCGGTTCATCGTGAAGTGATGGTCCGGACTTTAGAGGATGCGGAAGCGGCTGAGGTCCTGAGTGTCCACGATGCCGACGGGGATGCGCGCATGGTCGAGGACGACGAGTTCGTCCACGGGATGGCGCTGGAGGATATTGAGAACTTCCGCGGCGAGGCGGTCAGCCTGAATGGTGATAGGGTTGTGGATCATGAAACGGCTGACGGGGGAAGAGCCGATGTCTGCGTGGGTTTCGTAGGCGCGGGTGAAATCGCCCTGGGTGAAGATGCCGGCCATTTCCCCGCCTAGTCCTGTAATGATGACGCAACCGGAGCGGCAGCGGGTCATGGTGCGGACGGCGTCCATGACGGTAGCGTCCGGGAGCACGAGCGGCAGGCGGTCGCCGCGGCGCATGATGTCGCTGACTCTGGTGAGAAGAGCACGGCCGAGAGAGCCGCCGGGGTGGAGCCGGGCGAAGTCTTCGACCTGAAACCCGCGGGCTTCGAGCAGGACCATGGCGAGAGCGTCGCCGAGCACGAGCATGACGGTGCTGCTGCTGGTGGGAGCGAGGTTCAGCGGGCAGGCTTCGCGTTCGACATTTACGTCGAGGACGATGTCGGCGTTGCGGGCCAGGAGGCTTTCCGGACCGCCCGTCATGGCGATGAGGGTCGTCTGGAGCCGCTTGAGGTGCGGGAGGAGGTTGAGCATCTCGTCGGTCTCGCCGCTGGCGCTCATGGCGATGATGACATCCCCGTCATTCACCAGACCAAGGTCGCCATGCAGAGCATCCTGGGTGTTCAGCACGACGGCGGGAGCACCCGTGGAGGTCAACGTGGCAGCGATTTTGAAGGCGACATTGCCGGACTTGCCTACGCCGCAGATCACGATCTTGCGCCCCGCGTCCACAGCGGCCCGCATGGCAACGATGGCGCGGGTGAAGGAGTCGCCGATGCGAGCTTTCAGACGCTGGATTTCAGCGATCTCCAGTTCGATGACAGTGCGGGCGCGGGCGGGATAATCCATCCTGAAAGCGGGGAATGACAGACGCGGATCGGCAAGCGGTGATTGGTTCACCGCGCTCTCGATCCACCCTCAGCCACGACGGGGGATTTTTCCTTCTGTGGCGCGGGAAAGCTGATGTTCACAAATTCACTGGAGTTGCGAACGATGACTGGGATTGGTTTCGCGGGCTTGGGTTTGACGCTCACCGTCCGCTTGGCCGGCGTTGTGGCTGCCGGGGTGACTTTCACCGTTGCGGGCGGTGCCGGTTTCCTGGAAAAGAGCGCCTTCACCGAGAAGGATGGTTTCTTCGCAATGGGCACGGGCTTCGCGGCAGGAATGGCCTTTTTCACACTCACGGCGACAGGTTTCGCGGGAGCCCTCGTGACCTGGTGCGCCGACGGTGATGGCTTCTTAGCCTTGGCGGCGACCGGCTTCACCACAGGAGCGGGATTGGATTTCGGACTCGCTCCGAAAGAGGAAGCGGGAACGAATCCCAGCAGCATTACATAGAAAAGGAGACGGACATTCACGGGCCCGACCATAGTCTGGAACCCGGAATTCATCAAGATATATTAAGTATCTTAAGCGTCGCTGACTCTACGGCACGGCACGAACGCGAAGCAATATCCCCGGTCCGGGATCCTCGGCGGCGGTGAGTCCAAGGGTGTATAGGAAGTTGGGATCAGTCGCTGTCGGCCTGGTAATAGCCATTAGGGTCCATATCCGGCCATCGGTGCTGGTCTCGACGGCATACCACATATTGGCGACACCGGGAAAGGACAGCGTGTGATCCTGTCTATCTGTCCCGACGTTGTATGCCCGGATGAGGCTGTTGATTCGCAGATAACTGGTGGAATCGCCGGGATCAGTCCCAGCCCAGAGTTCTCCCTCACGGGTGACGCCATCTCCGTCGGCGTCGCTGCCCGGCGGGACGTCGCTGATCAACATTCCCCCGATGTCAAATTCCTCACTGGTTGAATCATTGTCACTGGAGATGAGAACGCGGACGGACTTGGCGTCTGCGGGAATGACGGCGCTAAGCTGGCGACCAAAGAAGGCGCGCTCGGCAAATGCTTTCGCATCCGGATTCATCTCGTCACCGGCGAGTATGTGGTCGAGACTGGTGTCCAACTCCACCGGGACAAGGAAGATGTCGAAAGTGGAGTCGTCATCACGGATGACTTCGAGGCGGGCGGTGAAGGTATCATCCGCCTCAAAATTGCTGGTCGCGCTGCGTTCGAAAACATAAAGCTGGGCGGTGAAATAGACTTCTCCGACGGCGCTGAGATCAATGGGGATGGAGTTCAGGGTGGAGGCATCTCCGCTCCGGTGAGCGAAGCTGAGGGGAGGAGAATCCAGCGCCCAGCCGGCGCCAGAGAGTGCCGCAGAGGCTAATACATTTGTAAATGTACCGCCAAATTCAGTCCGGAGCATGGGAGGACCGGGCAAGGGCGGCGGAGAGGAGCCGAACAACTGGAAGTAAAGGCCGAGGTCAGACGAGGTCGCGAGGGTGTTATGGATAGAGACCGCAATGACATGGGTGCCCGTCGTGATGGCACCGATGGAGAAATCCGCTGTCAGCGCGGTCTCGCTGGCAACACCGTCCGCGAGCATGGTGTAAGCGTCGCCACTGCCATTGGCGGGATTGTTGACGGTAGTGCCCGTCATATTGACACGTTTCACCTCCACTCCGTCCAGATAGACAACCGCTCCATCATCCGCCAGCATGCGCACCGTCGCCTGGGTGTAGTCCTCCGTGGTGGTGAACTGCTTCTTGAAATAGGCAGTGTAGCGACTGCCGCTGGCCGGAGCGGTGGCGGTGCCGCCGACACCGATGAATGACCCCGGCCCGCCATTGACGGCGGTGAAATAATCGATGCCTCCGTAGGAAAACGGACCGGCCACATCCGTGGTGAAAGCCGGACCGTCATAGCCGGTGTAGCCGTGCCATGTGGTCGCGAAGTCATTCGTGGGATCCTGAGTGGCGGGATCCACGCCGGTCGTGGGATGCAGGTAATCCCAGGTGGCGTTGGCAGTAATAACCTCAGTCTGAGCTGTGGCAGCGGCAGTGAGGATGAGGGATGATAGTGCGCAGAGACAGATGTGTTTCATTTTGATGTAGAGGCAGAGTGGGAGTGTATCAGCGGGAGGTGACGGAGACGCGGACATAAGTTCGATCATCGGTGGAGACCGGCATAGGGCTGCGGCGGGCGAGATCTTCGGTGCCGCCGGGGTTGGTGACTGCGGGAGGCACGGCATCCAGCAGTGGCGTCCAGTTGACCATGTCGGTGGACATCTCCGGGACCACGATGACGTCGTCGGCAGCAAAATTACGGCGGAAGCGAAGAACCAGATACGTGTCGGGAGTGCCGCCGACCGTTACTGCCTCAAACTGTGCGGAGAAGATGCCGTCGGTCTCAGCGGATGAAGGAGTGAGGCCCAGACCGTATTCGACGATGTTGGACAAGCCGTTGCCGTTTGAGTCATTCGACATGCCGCCGGCGACGCTGTTCCGCGAGGCCCATGCGGCGTAGGAATCGGCATCACTGCCGCCAGGAGTGCCGCCGGCAGAGACGCTGGACCGCCAGTTGGTGGCGATGCCGGGATCGGGATCCGCGAGGGGATTGATGAGCACCAGAGTGGTGCCGGTACCGTCCGGCGAAGTGGGCCATGGAGGGGCGTCGTCAAAAATGAAGTCGAAAATGGCCGGGCCGGTGGCGGGGAGAAGTTCGATGCGTTCTCCCGCATTGGAAAGGTTGCTGGCATTCGCAAAAACCCCGGCGAAAGGCACGCCGGGATGGCGAGCAGTGAAGGCGGCGGCATTGGCCACGATGAGCAGTCTCGCACCAGGAGCCAGCGTCTGCACGCTGCTGTTCAGGAAGTCAAAACTGATGCCGTCATCAAACCGGCAACCCGTGAGTTCCACGGGGTTGGCGGAAATGTTCATCAACTCAATGTATTCGAACATTTGATTCGTGAAGAGGGCGAGTTGCTCCGCGGCACTGGCCACGGGATTGTAACTGATCTCCGTGATCGTCAGATTAGTCGCATTCGCCGGCACTCCGACGATGTAAGCTGCTTCCGTGAGCGGAGACCACACTCCGTTTTTAAGCACGCGGGACTTCACCGTGCCGCTTTGCGGAAGCGTCACGGGCGTCGCATAGGCAACAGCCGTGGCTGATGGAGGGGTGGCCGCTGAAGTTGTGCCCACGAGTTCCGGCACGCAGAGCATGTCATCGTCAGCAGCGGAAACATTCAGCGCCTGAATGGCCAGGAGATTGCCCGATCCCACCGTCAGACTGGAAAGGACGGGGGTGAGGTCGAGGCCTTGATAGACAACGGCGTCCGTATCAAGGCGCGTGGCCGTGGCGATGTGGGCATAGGCCGGAGTAGCTGTAGGATCGGCATTGAGGCGGAGATTCGGTTGCACGACACCGGCGGCATTCAGCCAGATGTAGGCGCCGTCATCATACTTCAGCTTCAAGGTCAGGCCGGTGATGGTGGCTTTCTGCTCGGCGGTCACGCTGAATGGAATGCGCACGTAGAGCGAGGCGCGCACATTTTGCATTCCCGTGACGGTCGTGGCGATATGCGGGCCGAAGGTCGGATTGACATCGAATCCGAGACCGACCGGCCCCGTGGACCAGGTGGCGAGTTCCGCCGCGGGTGTCCTGCCGAGGGGCGGGATCGGGGAAACACCGACTTCCCACGGCGCGATTATGTTCTTCCATGAATTCGAAGTGTAGGACTCCGACGGAACCTTGTAAGACGCCGTCGTCCCGGCGCCTGGCCCGAACAGCGTGATGGTGCCGGCAGCACCGATACTGCCCATGGGGTCGGTTCCATCGAGCGTATAATAGATGGTGCCGCCCGCGGCATTGGGATCGGTGATCGCGAGCTGGAAGCCGGAAGGCACAGAGCCGCCATGCTGGGCAAAGGACGGAGCCGTCACTGAAGGCCACATGCCGATGGCACCCATCTGTGTGAGCACCGTATTGTTCCGTGTGGGAATGTAGGTATCGCGGAACCAGTCCATTTCGCTGCGCCAGTGATCGTTCCGGGTGAAGGTGACAGTGGTGCCCACGGGATCGCCGTAGTTCACGTCCCCCCATCTTGCAGACTCTGCTGCGACAGGCAGGTCGAGCAGGTCGCGGAACGACTGCATCCGGGCCTGTTCGTTGGCGACAGTCATGGCCCCGCCGTTGAAAAAGTGCTTTTGGAGCCGGTCGGCGACCAACATGCGGAATGTGGGGTTGTGCTTGCGCAGGGCGTACCAGAATTCTCCGGCTGGCCCTGGGGTTCCAAAGTTGGTTGGAAAAAGAGGATCGAGCGGGGGGCGTGAGATGTCGGAAACTGGTGTACCGATCAGCGTGTGGTTGAAATCGGTGACGCGCATCGTGGGGACCAGGTTTGTGAGGCTGCAGCCCATGCTGATCTCAGCATCCCAGGTCTGCCAGAAGAGCCCTATGGGATCGCCGCCGCGGGAACGCCGCGCGGCCTGCCAGTTCTTGTTAAAGAAGCGGCTGGCATTCGTGAGGTTTACACCGGGGGTACCGCGGAAGACGGGGCCCATCCAGTCATTCTGCGCGCCCCACATTTGCACGATGCAGTTATCAATGAACTCATCGTAGTCCATATACTGAGCCAGGGCATCATAGGTAGCCTGAGAGGCGGCATTGGAAGGCGGACGCACGAGCGCGAGCGCGGCGAGCATGGCCGTGTCGGTTCCGTCCACGGCATCCACAAGCGGGCTCCCGGTGTTGGTATGTTCCAGCACGTCCCAGTCGGCTTCAGCGCCGCCTTTATGATCGGCCCAGTATTCCTTGCTCTGGACTTCATGAAGGTCGTAGAAGCCCCAGTAGAGTCCGTTGATGAATAGATTCACATATCTCCCGCGGTGCGCGAGACGGCCCATGTCGAGCTCAGTCTGGCGGAGAAAGCGGTCACGGCAGTAGCTGGCGTGTCGGGCCAGTCCCTCTCCTGAGCCAAACGGGACAGCCCAGCCGTCGTGCCCGCCGGGCCGGAGCTGCAACTTATCGAAACTGTCCACCGGGGAGCCGGGGAAGAGAGACTTCTTCAGCCGTCCATTCCCGTATTCCTTGCGGAAATAAATGCGGAACGGTTTCTTCGGGTGCTCGATCGGCGCGTCGCCGCCGTGCATGCGCAGTCCCGCGTCCTCCTGCCAGTTTTCGGTGCTGTTAGGATCGAAGTACTCCATGCTCGTGGC
>JANOZA010000593.1:0-4479 GCA_031429155.1 Verrucomicrobiota bacterium
CTTCGCGCCGGCATTGCCTCCGCGGAACTTCACGCGGATCGCGCCGCTCTTCACGGAATCGCCGAGGCGATTGCGGAACAATTCCAACTGCGGCGCGTTCGAGTTCACCAGCACCACGTCCTGCCAGCCGTCGCGGTCGTAATCAAGGTAAGCGAAGCCGCGCCCGTCGGCGATGCTGTCCATGCCACTCACGCCGGAGATGTCCACGAACTGCTTGCCGTCCACGTTGTAGAAGACGCTGTCCGTCTCGTGGCCGCTGAAGGAATGACTGCGCAGCACCTTGCCGCGCCCTTCGATCTCCGTGTTCTTGTCCAGCACGCCGGGCATGGAACCGTAATGCCGCGTGTCCACGCCCTCGGCGGCGAACTTCTGGTTCAGGTTAGTGTCAGAGCGCACGACCGCACGCCAGAGATCGCTTCACAAGTCCACCTCCGTCGCGCCCTCGTCCGGCGGCGAGTAGTAGCCATTGGAGACGAAGAGGTCGAGGAAGGTGTCGTTGTCGAAGTCCGCGAACTGCCCGCCCCACGACCAGCCGGTCTTCGCCACCGTGAGCGCCGGAGGCTGGAGGCCGGAGACGAGTTCAAACTTGTCGCCGCGATTCCGCAGCAGCTTGTTGCCGCTCACGCCTTCATACATGCGCTTCTCCAGGCCGGGGAACATCTCCGTGATGCGGCTGCCGGCTTTGCTGAACATGTAAGTGTAGAAAGTATCCTGGAGTCCATCGTTGTCGTAGTCGCCGAGCGACACGCCCATGCCGAAGCCGTTGAGTTCGTCGCCGGCCATCGCGTGCGTGACATCGGTGAACCTCCGTGCGCCCGCAGTGGCGGGATCGTTGCGGAAAACGAAGTCCGGGCCGTAGTCATTGGCGACAAAGAGATCGGGATCGCCGTCATTGTCGAAGTCGGCCCATGTGCTCTGGAAGGTGTTGAGCCAAAGCTGCACGTCTGTCCCTTCCGCCGCGCGGGCAAAATTCCCGCCGCCTTTGTTCACGAGAAGAACATTCGGCGGGCCCGTCAGGCGGAACACCGGCTGATCCTCGCCGCGGCGGCGCTTCCATTCCGTCTGTTCTTCCGGCGAGAGGAATTGCGTGGCCAGCACATTCTGCGGCGCGGTGATCGGCAGGCGGTAAGTGGAGATGTAAAGGTCGAGCAGCCCGTCGCCATTGTAGTCCGCCGCAGCCATTGACGATGTCCAGTAAGGGAGCGGCGCGTCGAGCGAATCGCCGGCATCCACAAATTTCCCGCCGTCATTCCGCAGGTAGAGGCCGCGCTCCAGGCTGCGACCGATGAACACGTCTGCATCGCCGTCATTGTCGAAGTCGGCGCAGAGCGAGCACTTGCAAAGGCCGTCACGATCGAGGCCGGTCTGCGCGGCGATGTCTGCAAACGTGCCGTCGCCCTTGTTGTGCCAGAGCTGGTTTTTTCCCCAGCGGGCGGTGACGTAGAAGTCATCCCAGCCGTCGCGGTCAAGGTCCACGACCGACACCGACGGATGCTGATCCAGCGAATCCAGCCCGACGAGGTATTCCCAGAACTCCTTCTTATAGCGGAACTTCGTCTCGCCCGTCATGAGGATGTCGCGCACGAAATCCTCATGCATTGAGCGGCGGGCCGTCGCGTAGCTTTCGCTGTCAGGAATGGCCGTGCGCAGCGATTCCTCAAAGAGTGGCTGCGCGACCTCCGTGGCGGTCATGCTGCGCGTGGTCCATTGCCGGACTTTCCATGCTTCGCCCGACTTCTCCCAGTGCAGATCAACGGCGCCACTGAAGGCGATGACGCCGCCCGTCGCCGTGCGTCCGCGCGCGGAGAAGGCGGTCTCCAGTTTGAATTTCGTGTCGCCGTCCGGCACGCCGCGGATGATGCCGAGCTTCGTCTTTTCAAAGTGATCCACGCACTTCCACAACTCCGACCAAAGACCGCCGGGCAAGGAACTCAGCGGCACCGGCTGCGGCGCGATCTCCCATTTCCACGACGTAACCGGCAGCCGGCCATCGGTCGGGCCTGACACTTGCTGCCGCGCGCCGGCGACATCCACCACCGTCGCGCCATCAGTGAAGAACTTCCCGCTATGGCAGTCGGGAAGCTGGAAGTTTTTCGCCGCCGCCGCGAGCCGCAGCACCATTGGCGTCAGCTCCGCGATGCGCTCTTCATTGGCGACCATGCGGCGGAACTGTGTGTCGGCGGAATCATTCTTCGCGGTGCCCGCCGGTTCCCGGGAACAGCCGGCGAACAGGAGCGCGATGGCAGCCGGCAGCAGTGAAGCGGAGAAGCGAAGAACCATCATGGGGCGAGCCAATGGAAAACGGGAAGTGCTGCAAGCGCCGGCCCGGCAGCCAAAGAAAAACCCGCGCGCAGCGGAACTGCACGCGGGTTTCGCAAAGTAAGCGGACCGCCAGGATTACGCGCGACGGCGGCGGCGCAGGGTGAGCAGCGTGCCGAGGCCGAGCAACGCGGCGCCAGTCGGCTCGGGGACCAGGGAGTTAGGGCCGAGGGCGCGATTCTGGGCGACTTCGGCACCGGTGAGTTCGCCAGACCAGATACGGAACTCATTCACTTCGCCAAAGTGGCCAGGATCGCCCCAGGCAGTGGCTCCGATGGCCTCGACCTGGGTGCCGACATTGGAGAGGGGGTTGGTGGGGTCATTGGTGACCACTTGGGTGCCGTCCAGCCATGCATTCAGGTTGCCGGCGGCGGCGACTGAGATGACGAGATGGTGTTCCGTACCGACAGCCGCGCGGAAACCGAAGAGGCTCCCCGTGGTGCCATTGCGGTCAACGGCTGAACCGTTGCCGCCCCACTCATTGGTAAAGGCAAATTCCTGTCCTCCGACGGAGGTGCCAAAGGTGAACAGCTTGCCCCATGTTCCCGTGCCTGCGTCCGTGTACCATGTTTCCACCGTGACGCCGGTGCTGCCGTAGTTGGCTCCGATGCCGATGGCCGAGGAGAAGCCCATGTTTGGTGAGGTGCCTCCGTTGGCACCGCCGGATCCACTGCCCGACACACTGAGCGAAGTCGCGGTTACGGTGGCACCATTGCGGAGGATGCCGGTATTGCCGCCGACGGAGTCAGTCGTGTCTTCGTTGAAGGAGTAACGGTGCGAGAGGGTCGCGGCGGAGGCTGCGGCTGCGGTGAAAAGCAGGCCGGCTGAGATGGTGGTGAGAAGTGCGGGTTTCATAATATGGTCATCCCTGTAGAGCGCCCCCCGCCGGAAGCCAACTTCCTTTGAGTGCCTGAAATCCACATTCCTGGGCGCGAATGGCACACGTCCATCCCGGGTGGTGATCCATCCAGTCGCCAGGCCGGTTCGTCCGCAGCGTCGTGCAGCGCCTCGCGCAACTGCGGGCTTCCTGACCAGGTGGAGATCAGGAACGGTGTCCGGCAATCAAGAGACAACGGTCGGGACCCGTAATTGATGCAACGCCGGGACCAGCGCGGAAGAGCATGCGATGGAGCACGGCTGCTGCAGGGTGGACGAAAAGATAATGGTTACTGCATCTGGATGAGTTCGTGGGCGCTGAGCAATACCTGAGCGTATCGGTGCCATCGTTCGGCTGGCGGGTTCATGCCCAGCCATTGGGTGGCGAGGTCCATTTCGGCGTGTTCGGGAGCGCGGGAGTAGAGACACTGGTAGGTGTCGCGGAGTTTTTGCGGAAGGTCTCCGGGCAGGTCGCGCATCCGGTTGCCGAGGGCTTCGGCGCGGTCCTTCATGAAGGAGCTGTTCATCATGAAAAGATACTGCTGCGGCACGGTGCCGGTGACACGCTTTTCACTGGTTGCCGCGGGGGAAGGCAAGTCGAACAACCGGAGGAAACCATCGGATTCAAACACATCGCCGGACCGGCTGATGCTGATATAGAGTGTGCGGCGGGGACACGATGGCGCGCGTCCGGCGGATGGCGGATCAGTTTACCCTGACGGTGAGGGGATCGCAGAAGGGGCCGGTGCCTTTGGCACCGACGGCGCGGACGCAGATCGTCAGCAGGCTGCCAGGAGGGACGTGCGGCAGGGCGATGCGGGTGCGCGTGGAGGTCAGTGTGAGAGGCTCGGCGATGGTGAGGGGCGCGCCGGGGACGGGGGAGATGAGGAATTCGTAATAGCGGGCATTGGGGACGGCGCGCCATTTGCCGGTGCCGTCGCCGGCGATGTTGCCCTGAACGAGGCCGAGTCCATTGGGGGCGGGCATGTCCTGCGGGGGGCCGGATGGACGGCGGAGTTGCCAGCCGCCGTTGACGAGGGTGGCGGGCGTGCTGTCGGCGGCTTCGCAGGCGGCGGCGGCGCGGTTGAGCACGGCGCCGTAGGTGATGGCCCACTGGTCGAGCGAGAGGCGGGTCTCTTTGAGGTCGCGTTCCATATTGGCCAGTTGGGTGAGTTGTAGTTTCATGGCATAGGCCGCCGCGGTGATGTCCGCCATCACCGGCAGGGTGGAATAGGCCGGGACGCCGGGCATGCCGGTGGCACAGGTCTGCAACTGGGCATTGAT
>JANOZA010000594.1:0-4747 GCA_031429155.1 Verrucomicrobiota bacterium
AGGTGACGGCGTCAGCATTCCCGGCGGCGGGGGCGGCGCGTTTGTCGTGGATGCCATCTCAGAAGGCCTGCCTGATCCCAATCCGGAGGTCATCGCCGCCCTGACCAAGGACCACGTGCTCGTCCGCCCGCTTTCCAAGAATAAGCGCGTTCTGGAAATTGACTTCAGTCACAGCGACCGTGTTTACAGCGACCTCCGCCTCGCAGAACTCGCCCCGATCGCACTCCATATTTACGCACTCGATTTCAGCCGCACCAAAATCAAGGATGCCGACCTCGCCCATCTCGCGGGCATGAAAAACCTCGCTCGGCTCATGCTTAGCAAGACAGAGGTCACCGATGCCGCCCTTCTAAACCTGAAAAGCAATCTCGCACTCGAACAACTGAACCTCTACAGCACGATGGTCACGGATGCCGGCATGACGCATCTGGAGCCGCTCAAGGCGCTCAAAAAGGTCTATGTCTGGGAATCCAAGGTCACAGAAGCCGGTGCGAAACAGCTCACCGCCGCCACCCCCGGCGTCGTCGTCAGCCTCGGAGCATCCGAGCCGCCACCCATGAAAAAACCAGCCGAGCCAAACAAGTAACCCGGCCACTCAGCCCCGGTCTTGAAGTGGTTTAACCCGGGGACCACTCTGCAAACTTTAAGTCGCCGTATGTGCCTGAGAATCAGGCTGGCGACCCCTACGGGAATCGAACCCGTATTACATCCGTGAAAGGGACGTGTCCTAACCGTTAGACGAAAGGGTCGTGCGCCTGGTCGAGCGGGCGGCGAACTCGCTCACTCCCTCAGGACGTGCAAGGGAATTTTTCAAGACCATGAAATCGTCCGAATTTCAGGCGCCGGGGGCCACGGACACAGATCAGCCCCGGAACAAAAGAGAGGGCAGGAAAGAGCTTGCGAACCCGGGCCGTCAAAGACAGGGTGCGCCCCTTCCGCCCCCCGGCCCGCCACGGCGGGCGGCACCTTGCTCCTGTAGTCTAACGGATAAGACACTGGCCTCCGAAGCCGGTGATTCAGGTTCGATTCCTGACGGGAGCACCATTCCGGAATCGCACGAACGGTGCAACCAACACTGGAAAGAAGCCCGGAGGCCGCTACACTCACCGGCAGTGAACCGACTTTCTTTTTTCATCCTTCCCCTGCTCGCCTGCGGGCTGCGCGCTCAGAGCACTCACAACTTCGATTACCGGCCCGCCACCGTAGTCGTCTTCAATGCGAGCGATGCCGGCTCGACAGAGCTTGCAAATTACTATGCGAGTCAGCGAGGCATTCCCAAAGAGAACCTTGTCGGCCTAAAGTGCGTGAAAGCCGACACCATTTCCCGTGAGGTTTTTCAAAAGGAGATCGAGGACCCGCTGAGGGCGGCTTTCGACTCTCGAAAATGGTGGGAGACGGCCAAGGTGCCGAAAGACGGACTCGTGGCGGTAAAGACAACGAAGCGCATACTCGCCATCATGCAGGGAGTGCCTCTTCGAATCGGCGAGGCTTCGCACGGCAAGGATCCCAAGACCGGGCAGGAGATCGCCGCTCAGCCCGGACAGCAAAATGCCGCCTGCGTGGACTCGGAACTCACGGCGCTCGGTGTGCTGGAGAAGACCATAGACGGGTTCATCCCCAATCCTTATTGCAACCAGAACATGGAATTCGCGAAGACTCCCCTGGCACCAATGTTTCTTGTCGGCCGGCTCGATGGACCGGACAAAGCGGCCGTGAAGCGCATGATTGATGACGCGATCGCCGTGGAAAAAACCGGCCTCTACGGCAAGGCCTATGTGGACCTCGCGCTCAAGAACGGCAGCGGATACAAGATGGGTGAGGATTGGTTAAAGAATGCCGCTCGCATGCTTGAGTCCAGGGGGCTGCCTGTCATCATGGATTCCTGGGCGCCCACGCTGCCGTTGAATTTTCCAATGCCCGACTGCGCCATCTATTTGGGCTGGTACACGGACCATGCCGACGGGCCGTTTCTCAATCCCGCCTTCCGCTTCCGTCGCGGCGCGGTGGCCTGCCACATCCAGTCATTCAGCGCGGCACAATTGACGAACCCAAAGCAAAACTGGTGCGCTCCGCTGCTCGCGAAGGGCGCATGCGGCACGGTGGGCAATGTCTTCGAGCCCTACCTCCCCTACACCTGCGCATTTGACACACTTACCTCCCGGCTGCTCGACGGCTACACCCTGGCGGAGGCTGCATGGATGAGCACGTCGGTTCTGTCCTGGATGAGCACCGTGCTCGGGGATCCGCTTTACCGTCCCTTCGCCACCGGTGCCACGGGTGGAGACAATAAGGTGGACGCGGACTACAAAGCCCTCCGCCTCGCCGCTGAGCGATGGGGAAAGGCCGAGGACACGGCCGCATTAAACGAGAATCTCGCCCGGGCCGCCGAGAAGCTGAAGAGCACCGCCATCTACGAGTATCTCGCGCTGCACGCTCAGGCGGGGGATGTGAAGGCCGTCCCCGCGTCGAAGAAGTGGTTCGAACTGGCCCGGACGGTGGCGACGGATCCCACGGAGAAAATGCTGCTGCAATTCCTCATGGCCGACGCCCAGCGCCGGGACGGGGATACGAAGCAGGCTACCAAAATCCTAAATGCACTGATAGAGAAGGATCCCGCGTCACCCGAGGCCGCGACGGCCAAAGCATGGGTGCAGCAGATCAAAGACACGAAATAATAGCCATGTTGCCGCCTTTCCGCCCGTCGCCGCCCGCAGAGCGCTACCTCGGGTTCCTGCGGTCGTCCGTGCCGCTTCGTGCCAGCGAGCCGGAACTGCTGCCAGACGATCCGCCGCCGCCGGATGAGCTGACGTGGCAAAGCCGCTGGTTTTCCGGCGACTTCGGGCGCGACTTTGTCACCACTGGCGGCGAGCGGGTTCGCATCGTGGACTTCGGATGGTGGAATCACGGTGCCGGCCCGGACTTTCGAGACTGCGTGGTCGAAATGGCCGGCACCACCCGCCGCGGCAGCATCGAACTCGATCCCTCACTTCGCGACTGGGAAGCCCACGGTCATTCTGCAAATCAGGCCTACAGCGACACCGTGCTCCATCTTTTCCTGACACAACGGAGCGGCGGCACATTCTACACGCGAACCGTGGAAAATCGTGAAGTTCCCCAGGTGCATCTCGATATCGCGGCCTGTGATCCTGCCAGTGACGAACGCAGCGCGCCGGCACGCCCTGGTCGTTGTGTGCAAAGCCTGGCTTCACTTCCGGAAACACGAGTGCTGCAAATCATGGAGGACGCCGCGCGCTATCGCCTTGAGAGGAAAGCCCGCCGCTGGCAGAGAATCGCCGGCATTCACGGCATGGATCAGGCCATCTTCCAGGGCATCGCGGAAGCGCTGGGGTACAGCCGGAACAAGCTCCCCATGAGCGTGCTATCGCAACGCCTGACGCTGCGCTTTCTCCAAAAGCGCCCCGGTGACGCCGAGGCTCTGCTCTACGGAGTGGCCGGATTCCTCGACGGGCGTGAAGCGGATCACGGCGATGAAGCCACGCGCGCATGGCTGCGCGGGCTTTGGCAAAGCTGGTGGAAATACCGCGCGGAACTCACCCCCGGCGCACCGGCCCGGCCCATCAAATGGACCCTCAGCGGCACCCGCCCGGTCAATCATCCGCAACGCCGCATCGCGGCGCTTTGGCAGATTGTCGTGCATTGGAAGGCCATCCGCCGGCTCCTCGATCCCGCGGCGTTTCAGGAAAAGACGGTCACGGCGCATCTCGAAACCCTTTCTCATCCCTACTGGAGCACGCACTATACGCTCGCCGCGAAACCCTCGCCTGCGAAGCTCGCCCTGCTAGGCACTCAACGCATCCGCGACATCCTCGCCAATCTCGTTTACCCGCTGCTCATCCCTGACCGCGAGGAACTCTGGCCGCGCTACCTGCGCCTTCCGGCTCCCGTCGAAAGCACGAAAACAACCATCGCCGGTCTCCGCCTGTTCGGCAGCGCCGAGCGTGCCGGGGAATTCTCCACGAAACTCTGGCATCATCAGGCCCTGCTCCAAATCTACGAAGACTTCTGCCTCGCGAACGCCGGCGGTTGCGAGGGATGCCCCTTTCCTGGCCAGGTCGCAAAGTAGTACCTCCGGCAGCCGCCAAACCACTTGCGCCCGGTGGTTCGCGTGGAATGATCGCGCCTCTTCAAGCCCGGCGCGGATAGCTCAGCGGTAGAGCGTCTGTCTTACACACAGATGGTCGGGGGTTCGAATCCCTCTCCGCGTACCATCATTGGAAATGATCCCGTCCCGCCACAGGAACGGGACCACAAAAAAGCCGCCGGTTTCCCGGCGGCTTTTGTCATTTTGAGAGGCTTAGAAGATGGAGCCGAAGTCGTCGCCGAGGTCTTCCTCGAACTCGCCGCTGGCGAGGGCCAGCAGGGCTTCCATTTTGCCGGGTTTCTTGCCCTTTGCGCCTTTGAGCGGACGGGGGCCCGGGTCTTCCTTCTTCTGAAGAGCGCGACGGAGTTTCTTCAGCGCGATGTTCTGCAACTGGCGAATCCGTTCGCGGGTGACGCCAAATTCCTGGCCGACTTCCTCCAAGGTCTTCGGCTTCTGCCCGTTGAGACCGAAGCGGGCGTCAATGATCTTGCGCTCCCGCTCGTCCAGCACGTCGAGCAGCCCGTCGAGCTGATCGTGCATGTTGCGGTGGCTGAGAATCTCGTGCGGCGTCTGCGCACGGTCGTCGCCGATAATTTCGCCGAATTCCGTGCTGTCGTCGTCGCTGATCGGGGCATCCAGCGAAGC
>JANOZA010000595.1:0-4920 GCA_031429155.1 Verrucomicrobiota bacterium
CATCCGGGCATCGCTCAATGGCGTGCCGCTCGGTTACTTCGATGCGCCTTCGTTGCAGCCTAAGACGCATGAGTTCAAGGTCTGGCTCAATCCCGGAGAGCGCATTTCATTTCACGCCATGACGCTGCCCGCGAGCGCCGCGCAAAACGGCGGCCAGAGCGAAGGCGTGAGGAGCTACATCGGGCCAGCCGTGGCGTATGATTGGTTCGAGGCGGAAGGGCCGCTCGTCGAGCAATGGCCGCCGGAGAGTCAGCGGCGGTTGTTCGGCGCGACGCCGGTGGGGGCGTATCCGCGTCCGCCGCTCGCCGGTGCGCCGACGGTCGAGGCGGGCGCGACGACGAAGCTGCCACTCGCGAATTTCAAAGGACCGGGGCAGATGCTCGGCGACGAACGCTACCTCAACGTGAACGGCACGGTTACGACGACGGTGAATTGCGCGGTGCAGGGCGAATACGAAATGGCGGTGACGGCGTTCGAGACGCACGCGGGCAACGAGGCGGCGAAGATGTATCTCATGGTCGGCGAGCAGGAGATGCCGCACGGGCGGTTGTCCGTGGATGCCCTGCGCGGCGCGGCGAAAACGTATCGCGCGAAATTCCGCGTCGCGAGCGCCGGGCCGGTGACGGTGGGCGTGCAGTTCGTGAATGACTTCCTCGACGAAACGCAGGCCGAGCCGTTGAAGCACGACCGCAATCTTTACTTCACCAACATCGAAGTCACCGCGCCGAAGCCGCCGCCCGGCGAGGCTATCGCCGCCAAGCCTGCCGACCATCGCAGTCTGCTGCTCGGTTTTGCGACACGGGCGTTTCGCAGGCTCGTCGCGGCGGAGGAAATCGCGCCTTACGCGGCCATCGTGGACGCACAGCTCTCGCGTGGCGTGAAGTTCGAAGAAGCGATGCTCGCGGGCTACAAGGCGGTGCTGTGCGCGCCCGATTTTCTCTTCATCGGACTCGAATCCGGCGTGCCGAAAACGGGCGCGCCGCGTCTCGGCGATTACGCGCTCGCCTCGCGGCTTTCGTTTTTTCTGTGGGACTCCGCGCCCGACGAAACGCTGCTCGACCTCGCCGCGAAGAGCGCGTTCTCCAAGCCCGCCACGCTCCGCGCGCAGGTCGAGCGGATGCTGGCGGACGCGCGCTCGGAGCGGTTCATCGAGCACTTTCTCGATGAATGGCTGGAGCTGAAGAAAATGGATTTCACCACGCCCGACCCGAACCTTTATCCCGAGTTCGACCCGTGGCTGCGCGACTCGATGCTCGCGGAATCGCGCGGCTATTTTCGCAAACTGCTCACGCAAAACCTCGGCGTGAGCCACCTCGTGGCGGCGGACACGCTGCTCATCAATCAGCGCCTCGCCGAACTCTACGGCATCCGCGGCGTCGCAGGCGCGGAGCTGCGCGAAGTCCCGTCCGCTGGCACGCAGCGCGGCGGATTTCTCACGCAAGCCGCCGTGCTCAAAGTCACCGCCAACGGCACCGCAACGTCGCCCGTGCTGCGCGGCGTGTGGGTCATGGAGAGGCTGCTCGGCATCCCGCGCGACCCGCCGCCGCCAAACATTCCCGCCATCGAACCTGACGCCACCGGCGCCGTGACCATCCGGCAGATGATTGAGAAACATCGCGCCGACGCCGCGTGCGCCTCGTGCCATGCGAAGATGGACCCGCCCGGCATGGCGTTGGAGAGCTTCGATGTCATCGGCGGCTACCGCGACCGCTACCGCCTCGCGGGCGATGCCAAGGCGGACGAGCCATCCGTGCTAGTCATCAGCGCCACTGAGGCCAGCTATCGCAGCCGCATGAAGCTCCGCCTCGGCAGTGAAGTGGACGCCAGCGGCGAACTCGCCGACGGCGGAAAATTCACCGACGTGAACGGCCTCCGCGCTTTGCTCCTGCAAAACGAAGACGCCCTCGCCCGCAACATCGCCCGCCAGTTCCTCATCTACGCCACCGGCACCGGCATCCGCTTCTCCGACCGCCCCGCCCTCGAGGCCATCATCGCGAAAACGAAACCCACCAAGCACGGCCTGCGCGCGCTCGTGCAGGAAGTCGTGGCGAGCGAGCTTTTCCAAACCAAGTGATGCAACTCTCCCGTCGCCGCCCGCTCCATGCGCCAGCATCAGCACCGACTTGGAAAATGAAGACCCGCACCACACCTGCGCTCGTGTGCGCGCCGCTCATCGCGCTGGCGATGACTGCGCCGTCGCTTCTCGCACTGGACAACGGCCCGGCTCCGGCCCGGGCGCTGGCGTCGTCGCCTTCGATTGCCCAGCCGCTCCCGACACCGGGCATGGGCTGGTCCACTTACAATTTTTTCGTGGCCCGCCACAGCGATCGTCTTCTGCGGCAGATGGGGGATGCTTTTGTGAAGTCCGGGCTGTGCGATGCGGGATACACGATCCTGCGCATTGACGGCGGGTGGTGGGGCGATGACGGCAATCGCCGCTGGTGGTATTGGACCGAGGCGGGGCAATACGCGTGCGGGCTGCCCTATTTGCCCGGCGATCCGCATGTTGATCCCCGGAACTATCCGGGCGGCATTCGTCCGTTGGCCGACTACCTGCACGGTCTGCGGCTCAAGCTGGGTTTCTACCTCTCGCCGTCCATCAGCATCGGTCAGGCGGATAATTATCCGGGCAACAAGATGTCGAAGTTGCAGCCGCCGGTCACTGGCCTGGACCTGGTGGAGCAGCATGCGAAATGGGTCGCCGACAACGGCGTGGATCACCTCTTTTACGACGGCTACGACTGGAACCAAACTCAGGGGATTGCGCCCTACACGCGCATGTATGAATCGCTGCGGCAGCAGGCGCAGCGCGTCGGTCGGCCTATCGTCTTTTCGATCAACTCCGGCTGGTCGGGGCGTCAGCGTGATTGGGCCGACGAGTGGCGTACGGGCCGGGACATCAATGGTGAATGGGCGACGATCATGGAGTGCGTGAGCCGGCTGGCCGATCCCAAGCCCGGCGGGCAGGGGCGCTGGAACAACCCCGATTATTTGATGGTCGGATTTATTGGCGACGAGGAAGCCCGGAGCCAGATGAGCCTGTGGTGCGTGACCGCCTCGCCGCTCTACATTGCACACGACTTTCGTGTGCTAAATGATTGGGACCGCTATGTGTTGCTGAACACCGAGGCCATCGCCGTGGATCAGGATCCTGCCGGCACTCCCGGCTCCCGCGTGAAGGCGGAAGGGGCCGCGCAAGTCTGGGCGAGGCCGCTGGCGGATGGCTCCACGGCGGTGGTGCTGTTGAACGCGGGAGAGAAACCGCTGACGGCAGGCGTGACTTGGGCGGAGCTGAAGCTGGCATCCGGTGCCCGGCAAGTGCGCGACCTGTGGGCCCACGAGAACCTCGGCGAGCAGGCCGACGGCTATCAGGCCAAAGAACTGCCGCCGCACGGTTGTGCGTTCCTCCACGTCAGTCCGGCGGGTCGCGCCGCGCCCGCGCCTGCGGCCACCTGGGCGCCCCATCCCGGCAAGCGTCCGGCGTTCAAGCCGCTCGATTCCGCCGGCTGGACGCTGAGCGCCACGTTCTCCAGGAAAGATGACCCGCTGAAAAACATTCTCGATGGCGACGCGAAGACCGGGTTCTGGAGTTACGCCTCGCCGGGGAATTTTCTCCAGATTGACTTCGGGAAGCCGGCCACCTTCGACCGCGTCGTCATGGACCACAAAGGCGGTGGCCCGAACCCGTGGCCCTACGTGGTGTATGCGCCGGAGTCCACCTTCGCGCTGGAGGTGTCCGATGACGGCCAGACTTTCCGTCCGGTCGCCAGCGCCAGCCTCGGTCCGAACTGCACCATCGCCTTATTCGAATCCGTCACCGCCCGTTTCCTGCGCGTCGTGACGAAAGAAATGCCGCGCGCCAGCGCCTACGACGACGGCCCCACATTCGGCGCGAAAGACCTCTTCGTGTTCCGCACCAAATGAGAACGCCGGCCGCCAGACTCATTCCCATGAACACTCACCGCAATTCCCTTCGCTATTTTGCCCACCGCCGGACAGCGTCGGCATTCTCCGCGACGGCTAAACCAATGAATATCATCATCACCCTAATCCTTTCGGCTTCGACATTGCTTGCGGCCGAGCCGGACCAAATTGCCATCCTGTTGCGCGAGCCAACGCAGAACGCACTCGCCGAGCCTCTGCGCACTTACGTTGCCGATGTGGAGCAGCGCTTTTCGGCTAAGCTTCAGATCGTCGCTGATGATTGGAAGACGCCGGAGCAAGTGCGGGCAGCCATCAAAGACCTGCATGAGAAGCAGCACATCTCCGGTGTGATCCTCGTCGGAGCCATGCCGATGCATCGCTTTTACATGCACGAGTTCGCGAACCCCAACCCTCTTTACTATGAGGACTTCGATTTGAAGTTCAGCGACGCCAACAACGATGGAGTCGCAGACAGCTACCAGGGGAGGCCGCAACTGAAAGTCTGGGTGGCCAACATGCGCAGCTCGGTGAAAGCCACGGACGACGACATCGCCACCTTGAAGATGTTTCTCGCCAAGTCGCACGCTTACTACCAAGCCACGGAAGTCATTGAACCGCGAGCCTTGGCGCTGAGTGCCTCTGACTGGCCTGAGGGAGGCACTTGGTTCAAAGATGAGGTGGGCGACAAGCTCGTCAGCAAGGGAGCCATTACGGTACTGGAGAACAAGGCCTGCACGCTGAAGTCTGCTGAAAAGGCACTTAAAGAGCACAACTACACACTCACCTACATTCAGGTTCACTCGAACTGGAATGCGCAGAGCATGGAGGCCGGAGATCTCACTGCGGAGCAAGTCGCCAAACTCAAGACAGGCTCACTCATCACGATCAACCACGGCTGCTCCACCGGAAACTGGATGCACAACGAGGCCGAGAAAACCGGTCCGAACATGGCCATGAGTTTCGTGTTTGGTAGAAACATCGGGCAAGCTGTTGTCG
>JANOZA010000596.1:0-4097 GCA_031429155.1 Verrucomicrobiota bacterium
ATGAAGGCGCACAAATCAAGCGAGCGCTTGTTCTCCTGGCTGAAGTGCAGTTGCCGCGTGATGCTGAAGCGGTTCTTCTCATGGCGCTCCACCGCCTTCGCGTTTTCCGCTGAGGGCTTGCCGTAGAACAGATCAAAGCTCAGCGCGCCATGCTTGATGCCATTCCGCAGCACATCAATCACCCCGCGCCGCGTGATTTCCCCTTGCAGTCGGGCGAGAAACTTCTGCCGCGCCATGCCTTGCTTGTCCTTGTAATTCGCGATCCCAATCTTCGCCCATTCCTCCGGCTGCGTGGCGATGAGAAAGGAAAAGAGTTGCTCCGTATCCACCGCAAACTCGCGGTCATACGCCGAATCATCTCCCGCGATCCACCCAGTGCCGCCCTTGGCCATCGCCGCCTCGGCCACGACCCCGGCCGCGCCGGAGGCCAGGCCATCCAGCCCGGTCATATGGCGCATGATCAGGGTTTCGAGGCCCTTTTCGCTCGTGTCGGTTTTCATGCGTCCAGCAGTCGTTTTAGCGCGTCGAGCTTCTGTCCCACTTCGCCGTTGAGTTCAGCGGGCTCGCAAAGGGCGATCAATTCGTGGAAGCCGCCTTTGCGAATCAGCACGCGGTTCCCCGTGGCGGCAGCGAGCCTTTCAAAAAAGTCCTCCGCAAAAGCGCTTAGCTTTCTTGTCTGAGTCTGCGCCCGCCACAGCGTCTTTCGGGTGGAGGGATCAGCCTTCCGGTAGTTGTCATAGTCCGCCTTCTCGCCGTCGAATACCCGTTCCAGAATCAGGCCATCCATGATTTCGTGGCGGTGACGGCCAAACAGGTCCTCGCCCGGCGATTTGCTTTCCTCGTAAGCCAGCAGCAGCTCCGGCGTGATGAAGTAATTCTCCGGCTCATACCGTTTCCAGACCAATTGCTGCAGCCCGTTGCGCTCCCCGTCCGTGCGTTGCTTCCCGTCGTTGTCCCGAATTTCGAGACCGCGCAGACTTGGAATGATGCTCTTCAGCGCCAGAAAGTGCTTCTCGGCGCTCAGGCCGAACCCTCCTTCGACTCGCTCCAACTCCTTGTCGGACGATGTTTCCGCGTCCGGATAGTTGTCTTGCAAGTAATACACGTTCAGTCGCGCTCCGTCGTCCAACGCGCTCATCACTGGATGTTTCAGCCGGTCGGCAAACGCACGCAGCATGTCCACATCGGTGCTGCCCTCAACATACAACACATGGCCCGTCTCCCGTGCCTTCACATAATGCTCCGCTCCGAAGTGTTTCAGCGCATTCGTGATGCTCGCTTTCTTCGCGAGGTTCTCGGCCTGCCCGCCGAGGATAAGCGTCAGATTTGTCTCCAACGCCTCGCGCAAGACAACCTCAGAGTGGGTCACCATCACGACCTGGCAGCCATTCCGATGCGCGATGTCGCGCAGGAGGACATAGACCTGTTGTTGCCGGAGGATTTCCAGATGCGCGTCCGGCTCGTCCACCAGAAGTACACTGCGCTTGTGCGAATAGAGATGGGCAAAGATCAGCAGCATTTGCTGGAAGCCGCGCCCGGACAGTGACAAATCCAAAACGCCCCCCGTCCCTTCCTGCTCATAGCCGAGGTCAACGGCTCCGATTTCATTTTCCACTGGCACCGTCAACCGCACGCGGAATAGCCGTCGCATCAGTTCGGTGATCTCCTGCCAATCCTGCGCCGCCGTCTGCTGCACCATCAGGCACAAATTGCGGACGACTTCCGCCGTGCGGCCCAGTCCGAGGTTATAGTTGATCCGGTTCGGCTGGATCACTGCTTCGTCTGCCGAGGTGCCCGACATCGGGTAGAGCAGCGATACATCCAGCTTTGCTCCAGCCTCCACGGCTCCCTCATTCGCCAGCGTCTCGGTCGTCGGCTGGCAATACACGATCTCGTCGCTGGAGTGATGGGTGAACGACATCGTCACCGGCACCGGTTGCCCGTTCACATCCACCGCCACCGTAATGCGCAGGTCGTTCGCCGCCTTTAAATCATGCCAGAAGTGCCGCGTCCTGGGCACCGGCACCGCAACGATGCCCAGCCGGTTCAACGCCTTTCCTAATCGCTTTTCCGCCTTCGAGTTCTCCGACTCCATCCGCCAGGTCCGCAGGCCGATGCTCCACAGCGCGATGGCCTGCAATGCGCTCGTCTTCCCGCAGTTGTTCGGGCCGATGAGCACGGCGGGATGATCCAGCTCGATGCGCTGGATGCCCCCGTAGCGCTTGAAGTTCTCGATCTCGACGTAGTGCAGCAGCTTCATGGATGAGGTAAGTTTCAGGGGGTTTTCCGCACCTCTTGATCGTGCTCCGCAATCTTCCCAGCGACCTCGGCAGCGAAGTCCTCGGCCTCGCTCTCGCGGATGATCTCATGCTCCACCGGCGTCTTGTGGAGGACGTTGAGCGCCTGCTCGAATGCGCGCCGGCTTTGATCCAGTTGCGGTTCTCCCACCAGGAAATACGCCCGGAACTTGTCATCTGAGTCTTTGATGCTCGTCATCTTCCCCAGCCACGAATGCGCTTTGTCCCGGATGCTCTGCGGCTGAATCAGATCGAATGACAGCGTCTCCATGCAGTGCCACTGGCGGTTCCTCCAGGAATGACTGAATTCCACTTCGTCGTCCTGGACCGCGATGGTTTTCGCCGTAAGACGGGACAGGATTCGCTTCTTCTCGAAGCCCTGTTTGAACCTCTTCCATACCGCTTCGTCTGAACGACTCAGGGTCTTTTGCTGGTCATCGTACCGCTCGACCATGCGCTTGTAGATGGACTCGATGGTGGCAGCGAGGTCCGCAGACAGCCCGCTCCCCATCGGCGACCACTGAAACGAGCTGTCGTCGGCGGCAATCACTGAGATCGCCATTTCCTGCGCATTTACCGGCTTCTGCCCCAGATCCATTTCCTGCTGCACGCGATGGGCGATCTCATCGAAGCGCGACTGCAGATGGCGAATCACTGCGCGGAAATGATCTCCATCGAAGCCGGGGAACATCTTAGAGAGCCGCCCGTAGGTCGGGCGAAGGATGGCGTTGGCATAATGTGCGTCGGGGGAGGAGAGGACCACTCCCACATTCGCGAATTCCCCGGTGCTCGTGTCATGCACGTAGCGGAGAATAGTGTAGGTGTAAGCGTGCTTGTTCATAGTAGGGACTCCAATTGAAATCGGATTCGTTGAAAGTTGGCGATGCAGTTGGTCAAGTAGGTTGTGATTTTCTCACCGGTCGTGGTGGGTCCATTCCACTCCGGCGGGATTGCTTCAAGGTACGCATTCGTCCGGGTTTCGAGGCCTTTTTCTGCGGTATCGGTCTTCATGGCTTCAGAGCTTGGCTTTGAGGATGCGCTCTACACGGACAAAACTCGGCAAATGTTGCCTGAGGACGGCGGGATCGAGCTTCTCCAGGATCTCGAAGGATCGCTTGCCCTTGGCGTATCCGTTTTTGCAATCCTTCGTGGCGGTTTCGAGCGCCTGCTGCACCGCATGGCGCGGCTTCGCTTCCAAGTCGTTCGTGTGCGGCAGTGGATTCTCGTTCAGCTTCTGTTTGTAGTGCTCACGCAAAGCGGCCCGGTCCGCGACGATCCATGTTTCCATGCAAGTCGTCATGAACAGCACCTGATCGTCCACCGCGCCATTTGGCTTTTCCCAAGCGGCGACGGTCGTTACCTCAGCCAAATGTTTCCATGCCCCCTCGATGTCGGTCATGGGGTCTTCGCTGTCGATCCACATGGCGACGTAGCCGCCATGACTCGTGCGGTGCGCAGTGCAAAAGTCGGCATACACCGCGTTCCGGCCCCCGCAGGCCTTCAATCGCAGTTTCTTTCCCGTCATCCCCATCCGATCCAGCAAGGTGCGAAACGCCTGCTGGCATTGGATCCTCAAGTTCTTTGAGTTCGGCCCGCTCGCGCCTCCTTCGATGTAGATGTAGGCTCTCACCAGCGTTTCCCTCCCAGTTGACCGTCTATCCAAAGCTCGCCCAGCCGGTATTTCTCCAGCCACACCGCCAGTTCTGCCGCCGAAAGGCGGCTCATCTCTGTCTTGCCCTCGTGCTTCTCGCAGACCACCACGGATTCCGGGCAATCGCTCATCGCATCCACCAGAATGTC
>JANOZA010000597.1:0-14980 GCA_031429155.1 Verrucomicrobiota bacterium
CGGTCCGTGTTGGCTGATTGGAGGATGAAGGCATCCGCAGGCAGTACCGCGTCCTAACTAAAGTACAACTGCTATAATCGGAAAATCTTTCGACTCCCGGAAAACCCGGGAAACCTGGAGGTTAAGTGCGTGGGCCTTGGGTGCTGAGTGGGTTTTTGCCTCCGGGGTTGATGGGGCGAAGTGCAACTTCGCGGTCCAGGATGACCGCCTCAATCATTCGTTCCAACGCACGGCGTCCGGGTGCATTGCGCGGCACGGTAGCGAGCAGTTGCCGGGCTTCCTCCACCCTGCCGACGGCAAGCAGCACACCCGCTTTATATAATAATCCGCCGGTGCTGGAGGGCGTGTGATCGGGATAACGCTCCAGTGCGCCGAGCAGGTCGCCCTCGCGATAGGCCGTGAGCGATGCCGCCACGGCCTGCTGCTCGGCGGCGCTGAGGTTCAACTCCGACGGATCAAGCACGGCGGGATAGTAGAGCGCCCATTGCAGGATGTTCCGCGCCTCGATCACGGCTGTCCTGCGCGGGGCCGAGCCGGGCGCGGCTTCGCCGGCTTCACCGGCGTTGAGCGCGAGAGTGCCGTGCGGATTGGAAAGCTCAACGCGGCCCTCCAGCACTTGATAGAACGAACGCCCGCCTTCCGCGACGCGCACGAATAACTGCGTGCCGCGCAGCGCGCCATTGGCCGCCGGCGTGCGGATGCCGATTTCGCCTTCCTTCTCCCGGCTGAAGAGAAAAACCGCACCGCCCTTCAGGTCCAGCGCCGCGCCGTCCCCACTCACCAGCGTGGGGGTGATCTCGATGGTGGTGAACTGCTCCATGCGCAGCGTGTAGAGGTCCGTGAGCCGCACACTGGCGCGGCTGCGCTGACGCGTGCGGATGCGGTCCCGCAAGGCCAGCGCCTGATCCTTCGCCGCGGCCTTCCAGTCTGCGCCGCCGTCCGCGGCAGTCTGCACGATGTTCTCGATCTCGATGATTTTTGCTTCCTGGGCCGCAGTGGTGAGCACAGACAGGAGGATGGCGAGGGAGAGCAGGTGTTTCACGGTGCTCCTTTTATACCCCGGCGGAAAATTGACACCTGAATTTTCGCGGGACCAGGGTCAGACACACGCAGCGTGGGCCATTCGGCCACCGAACCATCCCGGCCCAAGGCAATATCCCGTCCCGTGGAGAAGTTCTCCCCTGTCGCAAGTCGGCCTGTTATCCAGGCGACAGCCTGTCCGCGTTCGATGCCGAGCAGAGCCGTGCGCAAATCCTCCGGAGCGGGGCCCGCCACTCCTGCAACTGGCGAAGCAGTTTGCCGGCCGCCAGCATTCCCCTAACTTCTCCATGCCCGCCAGCCGGCACCGGAGGCGAGGAGGGCAGCAAGCACAGTGACGGTGGTTGATTTGGTGTTCACTATGGTGAAGCCAGCGGAATGCCAGCCAGGGAGATCCCCATGAGGCGCACGGTGGCGAGGAGCGGATCGCCGATTTTGAAAACGACAAACTGGCAGCGCCGGGTGTTTTCAATGGGGCCGGAGATAACATCGGACCACGGGATGAAAAGCGGCGGGTGCCCTGTCCGGAAGAGGACATTGACCCACAGGTAGAAGCCGTCGGGACTGGGCTGGAATCGCAGAACGCCGCGATAGGTGGCGGCACTCACCATGCCGCACATGACCGGTTGGGCTTCGCCCGCGGGCGGCCGGGCGATGGCATAGTGCGTGGCAAGCCGCGCCCATCCGAAGCGGGAGATGAGCCATACGACGCCGCACCAGAAGAGCGGGAAGACGATACAAATTCCCGCAGCGATCAGCAGCGCAAACAGCACAGGATGAGATCCCACCCAGTCGGGTGCGGCATCGGCGAACAATGTCTGAGACTTCATGACGGCACAGTTTTCACAGACAAAAACTCATCCAAAGCCGAATTGCTGCTCCGCGTGACTGGGCAGCTACAGTTCGATTTGGATACCAAACTCGACCACTCTTCCTGGCGGAATGTTGTAGTAGGCGACGGCACTCTGGGCGTTGCGGCTGAGGAGCGCGAAGAGCTTGCCGCGCCATTTGCTGATGAGTTTGCCTTTGGGCAGAATGGTTTCGCGTCCGAGGAAGAAGCTCGTCTGCATGGGGTCGAGCTTGAGCCCCTGGGCTTCGCAGGCGGCGAGGAGTTCCGGCACGTCAGGCTGTTCCATGAAGCCATAGTGTCCGATGATGCGCCAGACGTTCTCATCAATTTCCTCCAGGGTGAGGCGCTCGGCGGCTGAGACGTGCGGAGTGGTTTCGTTGTCTATGGTGAGGAAGACGACGCGCTCGTGGAGGACTTTATTGTGCTTCAGATTGTGGAGCAGGGCGGTGGGCGTGAGCCCGCTGCTGCCAGCCATGAAGACGGAGGTGCCCGGGACACGCTGTATCTTCGAGCCCCGTTTGATGCTTTCGAGGAACTGCCGGAGCGGCAGGGCCTGTTCCTGGAGTCGGCTGCCGAGGACGCGGCGGCCGGTGCGCCAGGTGACCATGATTGTGAAAATACCGATTCCGATGAGCACGGGCACCCATCCGCCGTGGAGAATTTTCATCGCATTGGCGGCGACAAAAATGGCGCTGAGCACGAGCGGGATGGCGACGACGGCGAGGGCCTTGCTCCGGGACCATTCCCATTTTCGCATCGCGGCAAAGTAGAGCAGCACCGTGGTGATGAGCATGGTCAGGGCCACGGCGATGCCGTAGGCGGACGCGAGCTTGGCTGATGAACCGAATCCAAGCACCAGCGCGATACAGCCGAACATCAGCAGCCAGTTCACACGCCCGATGTAGATCTGGCCCTTCTCGGTACGGGAGGTGTGGTCAATTTTCACCCGCGGCAGGTAGCCGAGTTGAACGGCCTGCATGGTAAGGGAATAGACGCCGGAGATGAGCGCCTGGCTGGCGATGATAGCGGCCATCGCGGCGAGGATGAGCAGCGGCAGACGGAACCACTCCGGCGACATAAGCTGGAGCGGATTGCGAATGCCCGCAGCATCGTGCAGCAGGAATGCCCCCTGACCGAGATAGTTGAGAATGAGCGCGGGCTTCACCATCCACAGCCAGGTGCGGGCGATGGGCTTACGCCCGAAGTGTCCCATGTCGGCGTAGAGCGCCTCACCGCCAGTGACGGTGAGAAAGACACCGGAGAGCATCTTTATGGAAACTTCCGTATTCTCAAAGAGCATGGAGAGACCCAGCCATGGGTTGAAGGCGAGGAGGACTTCCGGTGATTTCAAAATCCAGGGCGTGCCGAGCACCGCCAGCACGATGAACCACACCGCCGTGATCGGTCCGAAGGCCGCGCCGACTTTCGCCGTTCCGAGGAACTGCACGGAGAAGAGGCCAATGAGAATAACGACCGCGATCCCCGGAATGTAATGATGAAGATTGGGGGCGAGTGACTGGAGTCCAGGCACTTCTTTCAGTCCCTCCACCGCACCCAGCACGGTGATGGCGGGAGTGATGATGCCGTCCCCATAGAGGAGCGCGGCGCCGAAGACACCAAGGCCGACCATGAGCTTCGCGGTGCCGCTGCGCCAACGGCCTTTGCGTTCTGGAAAAGCCACGCACTGCAGAGCCAGGATGCCGCCCTCCCCGCGGCGGTCGGCCCGCATCACGAGGAAGATATATTTCATCGTGATCATCAGTGTGATCGTCCAGATCATCAGCGAGAGCGCACCCATAATGTGGTCGCGGGAGACGGACACCACCTGATGCGTTGTTCCATCCGGCAGCGTCTCCACGAAACACTCCCGCATGGCATACAGCGGACTGGTTCCGATGTCGCCGAAGACCACGCCGAGTGCGCCGAGCATCAGCAGCCAGGAGCGCGAAGCGTGTGAAGAGGAAGAATCAGTATTGCTCATAGATGTTGGACAAAGCCGGGCCCTGTTTGGAAAGGAAAGCATCCTGGGCTCAGCGGGCCCGCGGATGGTGTCAGCAGCGTCCGCAGCCTGCGATTACTCCTTCGCAGTATGCCGCGGTATTTCGGGAAAGTTGAGTGCTGTCTGGCATGTGTAGCCTAGTGGTCGGGAAACCGAAGCACACACGGCAGGCTTGTCCAGTGAGGGAATTTCGTGGGCAAAATTAGAACTGGACATTGCCACTCACCTTCCGCTGCGATAGCATTCCCCCCGTGGACAACCGCTACTACTACATGGACCGGGACGGAAACGTGCATGGCCCCGTCTGGCTCTCAGTGATGCGCGACCTTTATCGCAAAGGCCGCCTGATGATGAGCACCGAGGTCAGCCTGACCGGCACGAACGGCTGGCAACGCATGGAGTTTCATCCGGAGATTTTTGAAGAGGATGCGCGGCTGCCAGCATTGAAACGGATCGTCCGCGCCAAGTCCAATCCGGTGCGACTCCTCGTTTGGACCATGGTTCTCTTTCTGGCCTACGGCGCCTGGGTGATCCTCCACTGGAACGATGGGAAACGTCCGCCGGGGCGTGTCTCCCCCCCGCCGTCCCCGGCCAGTCCTCAAGGTTCGTCATCGCCGTGAATAGATTAGCCGACTCTGCCGTCCGAGCCTCACCTCATCCGAATCCACCTCCCACTATGAAGACACTTCGCCGACTTCTCCCCTTAAGCGCACTCGCCGCCGCAGCGATGACCCTGTGCAGCTGCACCACTTACCCCGGCCTTTACGACTACGGGACTTCCTACGCCCCCGCCACCTACTGCCCGCCAGTGAGCCAGGTGTATGTCGCGCCGCGCACCTACTGCGCCCCTACTTATTATGCGCCGACCTACTATTCGCCTTCCTACTGTGCGCCGCGCTACTACGCCCCCTCCTGTTATGCCGGCTCATACTACTCCGGTTCCATTGGGATCGGTTACAGCGGCCAGAACCACGGTTATGGTCATGGAGGAGGATACGGCCACGGGGGACGTCACTGCGACTGAGCCCTGGAATTGCGCCATGCATTCACGGTGAACACAGCAAGCCCGCTCCAGATGAGCACGAATCCTGCCAGCCGGGATTCATCCACCGGCTCGCGGTAATACACCGCGCCGACGAGAAATTGCAGGCTTGGGGCGATGAATTGCAATATGCCCAGCACGCTCAGCGGCAGCAGGCGCGCCGCGGTGGCAAATCCAAGCAGCGGAATGGCGGTAATCGCCCCCATGCCAAGAAGCAGTGACCACTCACCCTCGCCGGCAGCAAACCTGGCTGGCGGGCTGCACCATAGCCAAAGCGCCGCCGCAGGCACTGCCAGAAGGGATTCCACCGTGAGGCCCGCCAGCGAATTCAGCGCCGCCTTCTTTCGCAGCAGTCCGTAAAACGCGAACGTGCCGCACAGTGCCAGCGCGACCCATGGCACTGCCCCGACAGCGGCGATCAACACCGTCACTCCTGCGGCGGCCAGACTGATCGCCAGCCACTGAGCGCGGCTCAATCGCTCATGGAGGAAAAGAGCGCCCATGGTCACATTTGCCAGTGGTGTCAGAAAGTATCCAAGGCTGGCCTCGACGATCATCTCGTGATGCGTCGCCCACACGAAAATGAACCAGTTCCCCGCCAGCAGTGCCGCCGTCAGCAGATGCAGCCCAATAACGCGCGGACGCCTCATCGCGGCGAACACGGCCCCCAATTCCCGCCGCCACACCAGCACCAGGAGAAGCACCGGCACCGTCAGCAGCGCCCGCAATGCAATCACCTGCCCGCTATCCAGCCAGTGCAGCGCCTTCCAATATCCCGGCAGCAGCCCCCAAAGCGTGAACGCCGTGATCCCCGCAGCCAGGCCGCGGGCAGTGCCGGCGCGGGGTGCAGACATCAAATATGGATCGCGTGCCCGTAAGCCACGCCCGTGGCCTCATGCACGGCTTCCGCGAGTGTCGGGTGCGCGTGGATGGTGGCTTCGATGTCGTCCATCGTCGCCTCCATGTTGATGGCCAGTCCCAGTTCCGCGATCATCTCGGTCGCTTCCTGGCCGATGATGTGCGCGCCGAGGATTTCGCCGTGCTCCTCGCCGAAGAGGAGTTTCACGAAACCGTCGCTCTCACCAACTGCGAGGGCCTTGCCACTGGCCTGGAACGGGAACACGCCGACCTTGTATTTCAGTCCCTTCTCCTTCAACGCGCGTTCCGTAAGTCCCACGCTGGCGACTTGAGGCTGGCAATAAGTGCAGCCCGGGAACGTCTCGACTTTCTTCGGCTTGTGGCTGGTGAACATGCCGTCCACCGCCTGGTGGGCTTCGTAGCTGGCCACGTGCGCGAGCCAGGGCGGACCAATGATGTCACCGGCAGCATACACGTCCTTCATGCTCGTCTGGTAGCGTGCGTCCGTCAGAATGTAGCCCCGCTCATTCAGCTTAGGCTGCTGCCCGCCAGGCAGCACGGGGCTCACCCCGATGGCCACAAGGCACACTTCAGCGCTAAGCGTCTCCTTCTTTCCGTCCAAGCCTTCAACACTCACTTCCACGCTGGTCCCGAGATCCTTTGTGCCGGTGACTTTCGTGTTCGTCAGGCAGTTGATGCCCTGCTTTTTGAAACTCTTCTCCAGCGCCACGCTGACATCCGTGTCCTCGACGGGCAAAATGTTCGGCATCATTTCCACGACTGTAACCTTCGTGCCGAACGCGGCGAAGAAGTAGGCGAACTCGATCCCAATTGCCCCTGCGCCGATGATGATGATGTCCTTCGGCTGTTTAGGAATAACCATCGCCTCCTTGCTGCCGAGCACGCTGGTTCCGTTGATCGGCAACCCTGGCATGGGTCGCGTCACGCAGCCGGTGGCGATCAGAATCTTCGCGCCTTCGATGACGCTCTTGCCGCCGTCTTTGGCCGTTACCTCCACCTTGCCGCCGCCGAGCAGCGCGCCACTGCCACGGATGTAGTCCACTTTGTTTTTCTTGAAGAGAAACTCAATGCCGCCGGCCAGCCGGTCGCTCACCTTGCGGCTGCGTCCGATGATCTTGCTCCAGTCATAGGTGAGGTTGTCGAACGCGAACCCGAAGTCCGCCGCGCGGTGTTTCATCAGGTGGAAGAGTTCCGCATTTCGCAGCAGCGATTTGGTGGGAATGCAGCCCCAGTTGAGGCAGGTTCCGCCGGCGCGATCAGCCTCCACGCAGGCGACTTTTTTACCAAGCTGGGCTCCGCGAATGGCTCCGACGTAGCCCGCCGGTCCGCCGCCAATAACGATGAGGTCGTAGTTCATAAAGTGTAGTGTCCGGGAAAAGAAATGCCGCCCGGGTGACGGGCGGCTTCTCATTCAAAGCCGGGTGGCCAGGCGATTGCAAGAGAGCTTTGCCCGCCTTGCGACAGTTCGGCTTTGCCTTCATGAGTCGCCATGCGCCCACGCCTCACCTCGCTACTGTTCTTCGTGTTCATCTGCTCCGTCCACGCCGGCGAACGGATCATCGTCATTGATGCCGGGCATGGCGGCGACAAACCCTCCGGCAACCAGGCCGCGCGCACGCTGAGCAGTCCCAACAACGCGGTGTCTCCGGGCGGATTGAAAGAGAAAGACCTCACCCTGGAACTTGCGCAGAAAGTCATCGCGCAGATCAACGCCTCGCCTGACGCGAAAAAGGCCGGCCTGCGCGCGATCCCCACTCGCACCACGGACGTAAATCCCGACTTCGCCCAGCGCGCGCAAATTGCTGCCGACAACAAAGCCGAATGGTTTCTCAGCATCCACTTCAATGCCGTCCCCAAAGGCACCCGGAAGGCCAGCGGCACTCTCGGCATCGTGCAGATGAAGACGAGGAATCCGCACCACAAAGAGGATGCCGCCTTCGCCGCCGCGCTCACAGCCAACACGAACAAAGCCATTCGCCAGTGGCTCCCCGATTCCAAAGCCCTGCCCGTCGGCGACGACCACGAACTTCATTCAGGCCAGGGCTCGAATCTCTTCTTCCAACTCCGCTCACAATTGAAGGCACCGGTCACCGCGTGCTTTCTTGAGGTCGAATTCATGGACAATCCAGCCGTCGAGCAGGCGATATTGAGGAAGAGCCGCCCCGAAGTCTTCGACGCCCTCGCAGCGGCGCTCGCAGATGTTGTCGTGGCGCAGGCGAAGTAGCTGCCCCTGCATATGAGAGAACCATCACGGGATCGGATGGGCCCAAAGCAGGCGCAGTTGCGATCAAAGCTGCCGTCCGCTGCACTCATTCCCAAACCGACTTTCAAAGCGGGCAGAGGTTCACTTCTGAAGACACCGCTCCATCAGCGACTTCGCCCAGATGGAAGGTCCACCGTCAAGGAACAGGACACCGGCGGCATCAAATTCTTCGCGGGTCGCTTCCGGCCCGAAGTTTATGAGCGTCTGGCAGGGTGAGGCTGAGAGAATGAAGGAATGGAGGCGGAGGCCAGGGACGTTCAGACGCTCTTCGAGGCGTTTGATTTCATGGTGGAACTCGATCTTCGGATCGCTCCAACCTTCGGACTGGCGCAGACCTTTGGGGTCCACGAAGATGACGTGCTGGGTGTCGCCGTCGAGCAGCCAGAGAATGAAGTCGGGGTAGAAGTTGCCGGCCTCAAAGAAGCCGATGCCTTTGCGGCTGCGGTTGCGGAGCACGTAGAGTTCGCGCCCGGCGAAGAAATCCGCGTGCGTGCTGTGCCACTGTTTGATGCCTTCGATGAAGTCCCATTCGCTGCGGTTCAGAGTGGCCGGCTTCACCTGAACGGCGACACCGCCGCGGAGATGGAAGACGGGCACGTAGAGGTGCCGGTCCCAGGAGAGGCATTCGAGATTCACACCGTGGAGCGCGCCCTTCTTCACATCGGTGGCGAGGGTCTTCAGTTGTTCGATGAGGGCGGTTTCCGTGGGATCGACGCGGAACTCGTAGCCGTTGTCATCCGGTCCGAGGAGGCCATCGAAATTGGGGTCGTCCCATGTCAGGTCCACGACCTCCGAGTTCTCCGCCTCCCAGGCCTGCTGGTGGAACTTGTAGAAGCGGTCGCAGTAACCGGCGAGGAGAGCGGAGGCGATTTGCTGCCAGATGCGCACGCACTGGCCGAAGCCCGCGAATTGCAACTGCTCCGGGGGAATGAGCAGCGTGTACCAGTCGCCGGAGGCGAGGAGTTCCGGGATGGACTCCCGCGGCAGGGCCATGTTGTGCCAGCCACGTTCGTTCTTCAAATCCTGGAGGCCAAGGTAAAGAGCCTCCGTGTCGAGAAAAGCAACGTGGTTGGCCTTGAGCTTGCCAGGCTCCTTCGTGCCGGCGACCGGCGGCGGGCCTTTCGCTCCCGCAGAGGCCATCGCTTCGAGGCGTGGATACCAGTCGAGGGTCACGGGCCGGCGTTTCATTTGCTTGCGCAGCGGCGTCAGTGCCATCCGCGGGTTGCCGCCGTCCTTGCGGTAGTTCAGTCCTTCCTTCACCCTGACGATTTTGAGCTTCTTCGACGGCAAATCTTTCAGCGTCGGAAGCGCCGGGACGTTGATCACTTCCCAATCCTCGCCGGTGCTGACGCCCTCCTGCTGGAGGATTTCCCGGAAGGTTTCCATGTAGTCCGCCTTCACTCCGAAGACGCTGAGCGTCTCCAGAAGAGAGATACTGTCCGGCGCTTTTACGAGACCGATGGCGTGGAGCTTCGCGCTTCGCTGGAGGGTCATTTGCCAGCCTTTGAGGCGCACGCCGCGGCCGAAGAGTTGCACCACGGTGGGGCCTTCACTCTTCCCGAGGTTCATCAGGCCGATACTGCTCACGCGCCAACTGCTCCAGCCTTCCGTGAACTTCCGCGAGCCGAGGAGCACATGCACCTGTGAGGTGGAATCGTTGAGCTTGTGGAAAAGGCTGCCGCCAAAATCCTGATCCTCCACGGCCATGAGGTCGCGTTGCGAGCGGCAGCGGTCGGCCAGTTTGCTTTCGTTGCCCACGTTCACCACGCCGAACGCTTCCGCGCCGGCGCCGATGCTGAGGCTCAGTTCACCTGCGGCGCTCTTGAGGTTGCGGACATGGAGCCTGCCGCCGGAGGGAGCGTTGAACACGCGGCGCAGAATGTCTTCCCATACCTGCTCCGCGCTCAGCTTCACCCGCGTGGTCAGGTAGTCGAAGTGACGGGCGAAAATCAGGTGCCCGGTTTTGTTCACCATTCCGTCCTTACTACTGAGGAGCATCTCCAGCCGCTTCACGGCGGCAGTGCGATTCTGCACGAACTGCGCGAGGAACATCAGCACATCCATGATGTCACTCTCCTCCGCGGCGTTCACCTTCGCGCCGAAGAACACCCACAGCGGGCGCTCGATCTGGAAAGCGGCAAACTTCTCGCGTTCATCCTGCCAGAGCCGGAGTTGCTGGTAAAAGCTGAGCATGGCGGCGGTAAGGTAGAGTTCCTGCTGACTGTCGTCCTGCTGCTCCTTGAGGTTGAAGATGCGGTAATCCTTGCCGTAGCCGTCGCCGTGGAAGTGCCGGTAGCTGTAGTCGAAGAGGATCCACTTCGCGTAGCTGGCGGCCAGTTCTTCATTGCCGGCGAGTGCCTGAGCGAAGGTGGCGCTGTATTCAAACAGAAGCCCTGCGCGCAGAGTTGATTCCGGTAACTCATCCACACGCCGTCCGCTTTGGCGCCGCGGTGCCCTTCGTCCACAAGCACGAGGTTGTTTCCCTCGAAAGCATCCACCGCCACCGTCTTCTCCTTCGACTCGGCGCCCAGCTTGTTGATGTCAATGATCTCCACCGTCTGCTGGCGGAACATGAGGCCCTGACCGGTCGCGGTCGCTTCCTTGTCGAATAGTTCCGCCTGGAGACCGGACAATTGGAGTTCGGCGAGATGCTGACGGCTCAGGCCTTCGTTCGGTGTCAGGAGAATGATCCGGTTCAAGCCTTTCAATTTCCCTGCTTCCTCGGCGTAGTGCCGGTATTGGAGAATGTTCGCGTGCAGGAGCAGGGTCTTGCCGCTGCCCGTGGCCTGCCAGAAGGCGACTTTCCGCAGGTCGTCCGCCGTCCACGGCTGGAGTTGATCCTGTGGGTTTTGCTGCGCGTTCCACGCCTGGAGGAAGGCGTTCACGTCGGCCAGCAGTCCGGCGGCATCGCGGAACCAGCGGTCGAGATAGATCTCCGTGAAGAGGAGCGCGATGTACTGGAAATACTTCCACCGGATGGCCTCGCCGCGACTCTCCCGGTGGTAGTTCAGTGTCTTCGTGTGGCGGACGATGTTCTGGTCATATCGCAGCAGCGCCGCGTCCGGCAAGTCCGGGCGCTGCACGGTGACGTTTATCAGATGTCGGTGAAATGTTGTCACCCCGTCCACACCAGTGCCCTCCGCGTCGGGGTGCTTCATGCCCGGACATTTTTCGCCACACAAGTCCGCGAGGCTCTTCGCGCAGAGCAGGCCCAGCAGCCACTCCTGGAGCACGAGCTTCTTCGCCAGCGGCAGAGGCGCGGCGGCGGCTTGAGCAGTGCGGCGACGGGCAGCCATCAGCGTTTCCCTCCTTTGATCAGCGCCAGTTCCCGTTTCAGTTCGGCTGTCAGTTCCTCCTCAGTGGGCAGGTGAAGCTGGTAGCGGCTGGTGAAGATGGTGCGGTTCTCTTTGCCCAGCACGTAGCGGCAGACGGTTTCGTTTTTGTCCGTGCAGAGGATCAGGCCCAGCGTGGGATTGTCGTCCTCCGCGGCGATCTCCTCATCGTAGTAGTTCACGTAGAGCTGCATCTGGCCGAGGTCGGCGTGGGTCAGCTTCTTCGTCTTCAGGTCCAGCACCACGTAGCACTTCAGCCGCGTGTGGTAAAAGACGAGGTCTGCATAAAAATGGTCGCCCTCCAGGGTCAGGCGCTGCTGTCGCCCGATGAAAGCAAATCCGCGGCCCAGTTCCATGAGGAAGGTCTGGAGCTGGCTCACCAACCGGGTTTCGAGGTCCGTTTCATTCAGGGTGTGGTCCTCCGGCAGTCCGAGGAATTCCAGCACATACGGGTCTTTAATGACCTCCAGCGCCGCCGCCGCGTGCGCGGAGACGGCTCCCTTCCGGTTCTCCAGGATCATCTTCTTGCGGTTCTTGCTCATCAGCAGCCGCTCGTAGTAGAGCGAGCCAATCTGCCGCTCCAGCTCGCGCGTGGACCAGCGGGCTTCGATGCACTCCTCCTCATAGAACTCGCGGGCGGTGCGCTTCTCCACACGCATGAGCAGCCGGTAGTGGCTCCAGGAGAGGTTCGGGTGGAGCTGCCCGCAACTCCAGACCGCCAGGTCCACGTCATCGGCTGCAGGCAGCGAGGCTCTCGATTCCGAACACGCTGCGTTCGGAATCCCTGCACTCTCCATCAGGGTCGCGCTTCCCGATTTCTGCAATTCGTCAGACACTGCCTGACTTTTTATGGATTTTCCAGGCTTGCGTCTCCCGGTATTCACGCCCGCCAATTCATCACACACTGTCTGATGAATTGGCTCCAGTCCCTGTGTAGCGGTCAATTCGGCACACGGTGTGTGACGAATTTCAAGACAGTCGGCTTCTCCCTCCAATTCATCACACACTGTGTGATAAATTGAGCCCGATGCACCGAGCAGCGAGGGATAGGTAAGGTAGAACTGCCTCATCAGCCGGAGATTCGTGGCAGAGAAGCCCCGCCCATAGTCACGGCTCAGAGCACGCCCCATGCTCTCGATCAGTTCCTCCCCATACCCGGCCCGCGCGGCTCCCTGCTGTTCCTCCTCCACGATCTCGCGCCCGATGAGCCAGTTGGCAGCCACCTGGGCGCTGTTCACGCTGCGCACCACATGGCTCCGGGCCTCCTCCAGAATGCGGGTGATGCGACCGTACAGCGCATCTTCGCCTGCCGGGACAGGGGCCATTGGTTTCAGGGGGGCTTTCTTCTTCGTGCTCATGCGGGTGAATCCGTGGCTCTACTCCGCAAACATCAGTCGCGGAAATTCCTCATCAATGAGGCGGACTTTCCAGGTTTGGTCGGGGCGGCGGAGGTTGTCGAGGTGGTGGTCGCCGTTGACGTAGATGAGGGCGTATTCGCCGTCGAGGACGCTCACTTTCAGTTTGCGGCACCAGTCGTTGAGGGCGGGGGCGTCCACGCTGCCGTCGCTGGTGGTCTTGCGCCAAAGGACGAGGACTTTTTCTCCCTGGGGGTTGGTGCCTTCCACCCAGAGGACGCCGCCGCTGCGGGACTGGCTGGTGACGGTGAGGCCGAGCAGCCAGTTGAAGGTCTCCACGAGGTCCACGTTCACCGGGCGGGTCTCGCCGGCGGTGCCGGTGGCTACGTCTAGGGTGTAGGACCACGGATCGGTGAAGGCGGCGGTGCTGAGGAGGCTGGCGCTGCCGGCGCTCTCAAGGTCCAGCATGTAGCCGAGGCGGTAGTCCTCTGCGGCGTCGGGGGCGCTGAGGTCCAGTTCGTCCAGCGCGGTCTGCTGCTCGGGCGTGCGGACGAGGCGCAGGTTATTGAGCGTGTCTTCGTAGCTCTCCAGCCGGAGCACTTTGAAGCAGTGGCTCACCCCGGTGTCCCGGCTCGCGGGCTTTCCGTCCTTCCAGTCTTTGGCATAGATCACCTTCTTCAACCGCGGCACCAGCACGGTGTCGAAGTGCTCGCCCATCTCCACCAGAATGTAGCGCCGGTTCCCGCCGTCCTCGCGGTTCAGGTTGATCACCGCATGGCCCGTCGTTCCGGAGCCGGCGAAGAAGTCGAGCGTCCAATTTGGAGCGCTGTCATCTGCTAGTTTTATTGCAAACTCGACCAGCCGAGGAGGCTTCGGATTCTCAAAAACTATCTCCCCCATCAGTGCCTTCAACACTTCAACGCCTTCATGATTGTGACCGGCAGCTTCATGGGTGATCAGGGTGCTGGGGGGACGAGTGGCCTCTTCGTCGAATACCTGTTTGACATAGACTTGCCAGCCATCGTCCCTCTTCGTCCACTCAATCAAGTTTAGGGAGTCTAGCTTATCAAACCGCTCCTTATTGCCGCGCCACCTGCCTTCGGTTCCATCCGGGCGAATCGGCCAAAGCGGCACGCCATCCGGTGCTGGGATTGCATAAAAAAGATTGGGCCTGTCCTCCCTGCGTGAACTGCTTCCCTCCTTCCTCCAAGTACGTCGGCGGTAGGCTTGTCCAGAAGCCTCCTGCTTGGAGAATTGCTTTTTGTCTTGGGTAAATGGGAGTCTGCCAACGTGAGTGCCCGCAGCAAGTATTTGATCAAAGTCGTAGCTGAAGGTCAGAGCGTCCATTCGTGGCGAGTAGGTCTTTTCCCATGCCAGAGTTGCGAGGAAATCACTTCCAAATGCTAGGTCGAAAAGATGCCGCAGGTTGCCGCTTTCGACGTCACTAATGGCAGCGAAAAGCAGCCATTCTTCCGCCAAAAGAGTTTTCAGAAGACTCAACCGATCCTGCATCATCGCCATCCACGAGGAGTGCTGAAAGTTGTCCTTGTAGCAGAAGTCCCCAAGCCCCGTTTTGTATGGGGGATCAATAAATACGGTCTCAACCCCCGCTCCTAAACCTCGTCCCAACAGTTGAAGACCGGCGAAATTGTCGGATTGAAGGGCGATCCCCGAGTCTGTCATCCCGCACGTTGCTTTGCTGATCTCCTCGCTGATTCCGAGCGCACAGTTCCGCGTATCCACCGGCAGAAACCGGTTCTCCTTCAAGAACTCGACGGTGAGCGGGACCGAGTAGCCGGTGCGTCCGGAGAGGTCCCCTTTGATTTCATCAATGGCCATGAGGCGGACCCATTCTTCGCGCTGGGCGTGGCAGGCGGCGATGGCGGGGTAGAGTTCCTCCGGGATGCGGTCGAGGGTGACGACGTAGTCGCAGGCGGTGACGAACTTCTTTTTGAGCCAGAGCTTTTTCTGGAAGTTCTCAATCTGCGCGAGGAAGCGGATCACCTTGTGGGCGATGGCGCGGAGGGCCAGGACGCGGGCGAAGATGGAGGCCCATGAGGCGCGGTGGGACTCGAAGGAGGAGGAACCACGAATGGACACGAATGAACACGAATGGTTTTGAGGGTTTGAGGCGGACGCTTCCTCTGCTTCTGAAGATTCGTGTCCATTCGTGTCCATTCGTGGTCCCGGCTCCGGGACGAGGTCGTCGAGGTGGACGACTT
>JANOZA010000598.1:0-11977 GCA_031429155.1 Verrucomicrobiota bacterium
GATCGTGTCTTCTGCGTTTGGCTTTCATTTGGTGTGGTGTGGTTGGGGTTTACTCCCCGCACCCGACCTCCACAAATCATAGCTTAGCTCCTGGCCCGAATTTCGGGGTCCGCCTCAGACAACTGCACTACTGCCGTAGTGAACCAGCCACTCATCTAGTTTGCCTCACTTCAACGCCGCCAACTCCCGATTCGCCGCGTTCAACCCCGCGTGGCTGAGCTTGTAGGTATGGCCTTGGAGTCTGGGGTGGTTCGGAGCGCAGCGTCACGGCTTGGCGTTGTGGTTGTTCGTGAGCGTGGGGCCGCGTCCGGCCATACCTATGGCGCTGCAGCCAACGCCCCCCGCCTCGGCTCGGTCACGTCTTCTCTGCCGTCGGGAGTCCATCGCTCGCCTCGCAAAGTCAGGCTCCTTCGTCGCGCTCCGCACCGCCTGCGCCCCGTGGCTGCGGGTGCTCGTGCCTCGCAGGCCGCCTCCCCGGCCCTCGTTGATTCGGTCGTTCCTCCCTCACCACTGCGGGGCTGCCTGTCGGCAGTCTATCTCCGCGCCTTCGTCGCTCCGGTTCCGCTCGCCCTCCGCCACCGGGCGCAGCCAGCCGTTGTTTGAGAAGCTCCGCGCCCCGGCCTCCGGCACCGGCTTCGTGCCTTTGATTCGCCGCCCCCGCTTGGGCGGCTCACCCTTCGGGCTTCGGCTTTGCCTTCGTCCAAAAAACCTCCGTCCCTCGGCTTTTTTGCCCGTGCCTGCGGCCCCCGTCGCTGCGGCTGCTGCGCACCACTTCGGCTCGTGCCTCGCCTGCGTTGCCTCCGCTCGAAAGTCAGCCGCTCCTTCGTCGCTGGAGCGGAGGCTACGGGGAAACGAGGACGCGGTAGTAGGCTTTGGCGGGCGGGGACGCGGGGTCGGTCAGGGAGAGGTTTGCGGCGGCAGACTGGAGGACGGAGGAGCCTATATTGGTCCATGGGCCGGTGGCGGCATTCGTGGTGCGCTGGAGCTGGTAGCGGCGGGCGGCTTTTCCGGCGACGGTCACCTCGCAGGTGCTGCCGGTGCGCGTCACGGTCAGCACTTTGAGGAGATCGGCGCTGCTGTTGGGATTGGTGCCGGCGGCGTATTCGTCAATGTTGCGTCTGCCGTCGCCGTCGGGGTCGGCGTTGTCGGAGGCGTTGCCGGTGTTGGCGGTGGTGCCGAAATGGGTCTGCCGCCATGAGTCCAGCGGGCTGAGCCCGGAGGCGTAGGTGAAGGTGATGGTCGTTTGCTGGCCGCCGGTGATGGTCACTGGCTGATCGGCTGGCAGATCGAAGCCGGCGACTGCCTTGAGTTGCAGGGTGTAGGTGCCGGCGGTGAGGTCGGTATTCTGCTGGCCGCTTTGGCGGTATGGTGTTTCGGGGCTCAGACGCCAGCCGGCTCCGGCGCTGCGGGCGGCGGCGGGTTCAAGGATCACGATGAGCGTGCCCGGCTGGTCGGTGGTGCCGAATGGGGTAACGCTAGTGTGGGTGATCCCGCCGCCGGTGTTGTTGGCTCCGCCGTTGGCGCTGACTTCAGCGCGCGCGATGAGGTCCACGACGGTGCTGTCTATGGCCCGCACGACGGTTTGGCTGGATCCGCCCAGATAGATGGCGGCGGGATAATATTTGCCGTTGGTGTGCTGGACGCAAAGCGGGCCGCCGGAGTTGCCGCCGTAGCTGTGGATGGCGGAGGTGGTGTAGGTTTTCCCGAATGCCTGAAGGAAGGGGACGTTCGCCGGCGGGGTGGCGTGCATGCGGCCCTGATTGAGGGCGGTGATTCCATCCACCGGGTAGCCGGCGAGCAGCTTTTGCGCACCGGAGAGGAGGAACTCGTTGTCTGCGGAATCGCTGGCGAGGAATCCCCCCGCACCGCCGCGTCCGGCCTCTTCGGTGAAGTAGAGCACGGCATAGTCGAGGTTCTGGGACTGCGGTGAGGAACTGCCCGGTGAACTATCCGCTATGCGCTGGCTGGCATAGCCGTCGGACATGTAGATGCCGCGGGGGATTTGCGGGCGGGGTTCGTAGGTGCCGCGGTCGCGCTGGAAAAGCCACTGGAGGCCGGTGACGGCGGAGAGGGTGCCGTCGTCCCACACCATGTGGGCTGCGGTGGCCACCACGCGGCGCTTCACCACAAACCCGGTGCCGGAGCCGCTTTGGCTGCGCAGTTGGCCGGCAAAGGCATAGGGCATGGCTTCGTTGGTGGAGACGGTCTGGAAGGTGAGCACGCCCGGTGCGGTGCCGCTCTGGGCATCGGCAAGGAAATACGTCAGGGTCTTTTGCGTTCCGACCCCTTTTTCCACCCGCACTGCGGCGACGGGCGGTGTAGCGCGTCCGGCGACGGGCCTGGCCTCCACGAGCCAGGTGCCGGGTGCGAGGCCCGCCACGGTCGTGCCGCTGGCCTTCCAGGTCGTCTCCCCCGCCAGCCGCCAGCCCGCCTGTGCGGCGATGGAATCCGGCTTGATCGTCACGCTCAGAGCGCCGCCGTCGGCCACCGGTGAGGTGTAATAGGTGCGCGCCAGCACCAGCGCCGGAGCACCGCTGATCACGCTCACGATTTCCTGCGGCGGCGGCACGAAGCCGGACACCGGACGGAACACCACAATGCGGTCTCCGGTCGTCAGTCCTGCGGCGGTCTCACCCGGCGCGCGCCATTGCTGCTCACCGGAAAAGCGCCAGCCTCCCACGCCTGCGGGCGTCAGGTCGGCGCGCACGGAGCCTTGTGAGGGCTGGGGAGGATCGGGAAAAGTCTGCTGGAGGCCGGAGAGAATTCCGAGCGTGAAGGTCCCATCCGGGCTGACCCCCGTGCCGCCGGCGCTGACGCCGGTGATGCGGAAATAATAAGTAACCCCCTGAGTCAGGCCGGGCAGTTCCGCGCTCACCGGGGTGTTCCCGGTGCCGCTCACCGTGCCCGGAACTGCGGTCGTATGGTTGTTCAAGGCACCAGGGGCCGTGCCGTAATCGAAAGTAACTGCCGTCGCCGGGCCCATGGCATTGACCCATCCAAATACTTGCGCCCGGGTCGTGGAGAGCGCAATGGCCCCGCTGACTCCCGCCACCGGCTCCGTCAGCGTCAGGAATGACTGCGTGCCGCTCACTGTGGCGCCTCCGGCGCTGGTCGCCTTGATCCGGTAGAAGTAGGACGTGCCCCTGGAAAGCCCCGCGATGTCAGCACTCACGTTCACGGGTGCATTACCCGTCACCGACACGGGCGCTGCGGGCAGCGTGTGGGGAAAGCTGTTCCCGTCCGTTCCCCACTCGAAGACCACCGCCGATTCATAATTCCGCGCATTGACCGTCCCATTAAGCCGCGCGCTCGCCGCAGTGATGCTGCTTGCAGAGCCGGTCACCACTCCGGGTACCGCCAGGGTGGCAAAACTACGCACCGGACTGACCGTCGCTCCCGCGCTGCTCACCGCCCGGAACCGGTAGTAGTAAACGGCCCCCTCATTCAAATCTCTAAGCGTCCTGCCAAGCGAATGGCTTTGGTAGCCGTTCAGATTGGAAGTAATGACAATGATGCTCGGGAAACTGACCCCGTCCGTCCCGAATTCCAGTTGTACCGTGGTAACGGCGCCGCGCGGATTGACGCTGGCTTCCACGAATGCACTCGTTGTGTCCGGGGCGGTGCCCTCGCGGAGATACAACAGCGGCGGCCCGGGAAAGAGCAGGCGGTAAACTGATCCGGGCGGTCCGCTCGTCGTGCCATAGAGATTCCCGTCCATTCCACGGATCAAGTCAGCCGACGGATGGCCGTCCTCAGCGCTGGAGAAATCTTTCAGCGTGGTGAGTCCCCCACCGGGGGTCATTTGAAAGAGGGTGCCGAAATCATGCGCCCCACCCCTCGGGGTAGTGCCATAGAAGTTACCGTCGGCGGTTTGGATGACTCCGGATGCTGGATACGCTCCTTTGTTGGCCCCGTTGGTGCCGGTGAAATCCACCAGGGTCGTCAGCGCCCCGGCGGGTGTCATTTTGAAGACCGTTCCTTGTTCCAGGAGACCTCCAAAAACAGTGGTTCCGTAAAAGTTTCCGTCACTCCCCTGGGACAAGCCAGCCCGGGGAGACCAACCGCTGTTGACTGCCCCGTCGCCGGTGAAATCCACCAGAGTCGTCAGCGCCCCGCCGGGCGTCATTTTGAAGACCGTTCCATGACCGGCGATGCCCCCATCCGACGTTGTCCCGTAATAATTGCCATCGCTGCCTCGCAGGAGGTTGCCAATTGACCGCCAACCTCTGTTGATCGCACCGTTATAGGTGAATTGCACCAGAGTCGTCAGCGCCCCCGCGGGTGTCACTTTGAAGACCGTTCCGAAACCGACGGCACCTCCGTCGTATGTGGTCCCGTAAAAGTTACCGTCGTCATCGCGCACAAGGCCGGCGTAGGGGTTGGAACCCCGGGTATCGAGATCGGGTGCAAATGAAAAAATTGTGTTCAGCAGCCCGGCAGGCGACATTCTGAAAACCGTTCCGGAACCGTAGGTGCCTCCATAGTGAGTGGTCCCGTAAAAGTTACCATCGTTGCCCTGCACCAGTCCGGCGTAAGGATGTACTCCCGGGCTGCTGCCCCCGTTGCCGGTGAACTCCACCAGGGTGGTCAGTGTGCCGGCGGGCGTCATTTTAAAGACGGTGCCGGCGGACCCAAATCTGCCGCCTTGCGAAGTCGTCCCATAAAAATTGCCGTCACTGGTTTGCACCAGCCCCGCCTTGGGGGCGAAACCGATGCGGCTCCCGCCTCCGACGAAGTTCACGAGTGTGGTCAGGGCCCCGGAAGGCGTCATTCTGAAAAGCGTGCCGTAATCAGAGCCGCCGCCGCTGGAAGTCGTCCCGTAAAAGCTGCCATCGTTTTCCAGAGTCAAGCCGGCCATGGGAGCGCTGCCCTTGTTGGCCGCCCCGTTGCCCGTGAATTCGACAAGAGTTGTCAGCGCCCCGGCAGACGTCATTTTGAAAACCGTCCCGTAACCGAAGGCACCACCGCCGGAAGTTGTCCCGTAGAAGTTGCCGTCGTTTCCTTTCGTAAGGCTGGCTTTTGGCGAGGCACCTTTGTTGACCGCCCCGTTGCCCGTGAATTCGACAAGCGTCGTCAGCACCCCGGCAGTGGTCATTTTGAAAACCGTTCCGTTGCCGAAGGCACCTCCGCTGGAAGTCGTCCCGTAGAAGTTGCCGTCGCTGCCTAGCAGCAGGCCCGCAGCGGGCGCGGATCCTTTATTGGCCGCATCGTTGCCGGTGAATTGCACCAGCGTCGTCAACACCCCGGCAGGCGTCATTTTGAAAATCGTGCCGAACCCCAATAGGCCACTTCCGATGGTTCCACTGACGGCCCCTTCAGTCGTCCCGTAGAAGTTGCCATCGCTGCCTTCAATCAAACCGGCGCTGGGATGGCCCCCGTTACTGGCTGCTTCGCCGAGATTGAAATTGAACTCCACCAGGGTCGTCAGCCCCCGGCGGGCGTTATTCTGAAGACCGTTCCTTCAGCCAACACCCCCGCCCCCCCCAGGGAAGTCGTCCCGTAAAAGTTGCCGTCGCTGGCTTGTAAAAGGCGGCCTCTGGGCGCGCGGCCACTGCTGCCCAGATCACCTTCAGCGGCCAATTCCCTCAGGGTAGTCAGTTCCCCGGCAGGAGTCATCCTAAAGACAGTGCCGCGGTCCAGGATGTTTCCGTCGCCTGTGGTAGTTCCGTAGAAGTTCCCGTCGCTGCCCTGCATCAATCCCGCTGCCGGTTTGCCCCGAGACTGCGGGAACTCCACCAGCGTGGTCAGTACTCCGGCAGGGCTCACTTTGAAAATAGTACCGGAGTCGTTCGCGCCGCCGCTGTAGGTGATCCCGTAGTAGTAGCCATCATTGCCTTGCACCAGAGATCCCATTGGTGCGGCACCCCGGCTGCCTGCGCCGGCATCCCTGGCAATCAAATCGGCAAAACTCAGCAGCTTCTCATAGACCTGAGCCCGGCAATGAAGCGGACCGGCGAAGCAGAGGCCGGCGATGCCGGCAAGCACCTGGAGTAGGATTGAGCGGTGAGTCTGTTTCATGGGGTGAGTTGAATCTTGATGTCGTTATACTGATGCTCAAAAACTAAGCCGGCAGCGCAGGACGATGGTTTCATCCCGCTCCAGATACGGATACGGATTCAGCGGGCTGAGGCGGTAATCGCCGCCGCCGATGTTGAGCACGCCGGCACTGACTTCGCAGAGGTTGCTGTTCCACCGGTAGCCCGCGAAGGCGTTGAACTGCCAGAAGCTGTCGCCCTGCCGCACGGTCGCGTGCGCGTCGGGGTCGTCATCGAGTTCCTGATCGAAGTAGTTGGCCTCGATGCGGGCGAACCAGCCGCGGGGGGAGTTCCAGTTCGCGTAGAGAGAGAACTCCTGCAGTGTGGCCTCGTCTTCAGTGTCGGCCCATCCTCTGGCACTGCCCAGAGCCGGGATATCAGTAAAGACAGTGTGCAGAGAGGAGCGCGTAATCCGGTAGCCTGCGCCGACGGAGAACTGTTCGCCGAGAAGCTGGTTGAGCGTCGCGTTGAGACTTTCCTCGTGGTAGTCGAGCCGCTGTCCGGTGCTGTCAGGGAAGTAGGCGGGGGTGATCGGGAACACACCGAGGTCGTAGCCGGTGAATGCGCCCACGGTGCGGTCCACATCCTGCTGGATGGAATTGACGGCCACGCCCCACCAGGTGCTTGGGGTTAGTTTACCCTCTGCGCTCAAGCCCCAGGTTTCAAACTCGGGCGCTTCCACGGAGCCGGCGAGCGATTCGGAGATCACGGTGCGCCAGGCCTGATTGAAACCCGCGATCTGCACGGGCTCAAGGCGCACGCTTTCATCGAAGGTGACGCCGCCGAGTCCCTGAGCGTAAGCGCCGCGGAATGTCGCCCACTTGAAGGGGGTGGCGGTGAAGCCCAGTTTGGCTGACAACTGCTCCTCTTCGCGCTGGAGATCGTTCACCGGGGGATTGCGGAAGTTGTCGGGGTGATCCACGCGGTCCCACGACACGCCTCCGATGAGCGTGAGCCAGGAGGCGGGATTCCAGTAGTTGTAAGCGTAAAGACTGGTGCGCTCGAAGTTCGTCTCGATGTGCTGATCCGCTGCGGGTGTGCTGAAGCCGCCAACGAAGCTGGGCCGCTTGATGGAAAGCCGGGTGTCGGTGTCGAAGGTGCCGCTCTGCCAGCGAGCGCCGGCGATGAGGGTGTTTCGTTGCGTCTGCAAAATGTGCTGCAACTCGGCGGTGTAGATTTCGAACTCCCGGCGGGTGTCGAAATCGAAGGGCGCCGACTTGGCGCTGATCACACTGCCGGTGCCGAGGTAGGGGGCGATCTCCTCCAGCAGCGCCGGGGAATAGACGAGCGAGCCGTCCGGGGCGGCATAAACCGCGGGCGGCGTCGCATTTCGCAGCTCCGGATTCGTAAACTCATCGAATCCCTGCATGTCCTGCCGGACGAAACCGGGGCGCATCCCGGAGGAGCCGCGTTTGATCAACAACTGCTGTGCCGCAGGATCGCTCAAATGCTGGTCGGCGCTAAGCCTGCCGGCGAGGAAAAGGGTATTGGAACCTGGTTTCCACTGGTGATTCCAGCCCATCAGCAGCAGGCCCGGCTCCTGGTTTTCCGTGAAGTCGAAGCCGGGGGCGAGCGGCTGGTTGTCATAGGTTTCAAAGTTGTCGCCGCTGCTCTGGTCACCCCATTTGCCGAGGAAATAAACGACGTCATCCGGTGACGCCTGCCATTTCATCTGACCGTACACCTCCGCGAGTTCGGCCTCGGAATTGAGACGCTGTCCGGGATCGTTGCGCCATCCGGTGTCGAGACCCCAACTGAAATCTCCGTGGGTGCCAAAGAGGGACGCGCCGGTGCGGAATTCGTCTGTGTCGCGCCATTCCGCAGTGAGGCTGCCGCCGACGCCGTCCTTCTCCAGAAGCCTGGAGTATTCCTGCTGTGAGACATACTGTGAGAGCGGTCCGCCGCCGACGGGCGAAAGCATGTTGGCCAGCAGCAACTCGTTGAACCACGGCGTCTCGTGGCGCAGCGCGATGCGGCGCGGGTCACGCAGGGCATCGAAGGAGTTGGCGAGGAAGAGGTGCGCCGAGGGATTCGTGTAGTCGCTCTCCACAGCGCGGGTGGCCTCCCTCACCGCGACGTCGTTCATGCCGGCGGCCTGGTAAATACGGGCGAGGTTGGCTCCGCGCACGGCGCGGTCCTGGTCGAGCAGGAATTGAGAGCGGTAGAGCCGGCGGTTGTCGTTGATGCGGATGGATTCCTCCAGGTCGCCGATGGCGGTGTTGGTGCGGTTGTTCTGCTGGTGCTCGATGGCGGAGTAGAGCCATGGGGTAGGGTCTCTGGGATCAAGCTTGCGGGCGAGATCGAGATCCTTGCGGGCTTCCTTGTGCATTCCCTCGCTGCTGAATGCCTTGCCCAGGTAGCTGTGAAAGATGGAAGCGGTGGGTTCGACGGTGGCGGCCGTCTGGAGGTCGGCGCGGCCTCCTGCGGCGTCGCCGGACTTGATCTTCGTCAGGCCGAGACCGAGCCAGCCGTTGCCCAGCGCGCCGTCGAGCTGCGTCGCCAGTTCAAACTCCGCACGGGCGTCGGCGATTCTGTTTTCCGCGCTGAGGATGAAGCCGCGGAGCGCGTGCGCCTGAGCATTGCGTGGAGTGAGCGCGAGTCCGCGCTCCAGAGCCGCCGAGGCTGCACGGTGCCGGCTGAACGAGAACTCCAGTTCCGCAAGGCGCGTCCAAGCATAGCCGTTCTCCGGCGCGATCTCCGTGGCGCGGTTGGCAGCCGCCAGGGCTGCGGTGAGATTGGACTTGGACTGCTGGTAGTAGCTTTCGGCGATGGCTTCACCGGCGGTAGTCATGGTGGCTTCCGTCCAGATTTTGGAAGGCCGGACTTCTTTGCCGGAATCAGCCGGAGCCTGTTCTTTGCCGCTGAACTGTAGAGGCTGAATGATTTCCAAAACCTTGTCCGAAGGCAATCCGCGCATCACGGCCTTCGCGCTGTCGGGGGAGTTTTCCAGCAGGGCATCAATCGCATTGACCGGCTGCCCCGGATCGGGCGTCTGCGTCACGGCGGCGATCATTCGTTCCAGCGCCCGGCGTCCGGGCGCATCCCGCCGCGCGCCGGCGAGCAGGTGCCTGGATTCATCCACGCGGCCCACAGCGAGAAGCACGCCGGCTTTGTAGAGTCGCGCGCCGGAACTGGCGGGCTTGTGGTTCGGATATAACTCCAGCGCGCGGAGCAGATCGCCGGATTCATAAGCGGCGAGCGACGCTGCGGCAGTTTTCCTTTCACTGGCGGAAAGGCCGAGTTCCGCAGGGTCGAGCACGGCGGGATAATAGAGCGCCCACTGGAGGATGTTGTTCGCCTCCAGGACAGCGGTGCGGCGCGGGGCGGAGCCAGGCAGGGCTTCGCCAGCCTCCCCCGCGGCGAGGGTGACGGCACCGTGAGTATTGGACAGGTCCACCTGGCCTTCCAGCACTTGAAAGAAAGACCGTCCGCCAGGCGACACGCGGACGAAGAGCTGCGTGCCTTTCATCCTGCCTTTCACTGCGGGCGTGTTGATGAGAACCTTTCCCTCCTGCTCCCGGCTGAAGAGAAACACCGCGCCGCCATTGATCGCCAATTGAGGGGATGGGAGCGCCCCTCCGCTCTCGCCCAGCATACCGGGCGAGATCTGGACATCGGTATTTTCCTCCATTCGCATGGCATGGAGTTCGGTCAGCCTCACCACGGCCCTGCTGCGCTCGTCGGTGCGGATGCCGTCATTTGCCTTCAGTTGTTCATCAATGGCGGCATCTTTCCATTCCCCGCGGGCCCCGGTTCTGGTTTCAACGGTGCGTTCCAATTCTTTGACTGTGGCCACCTGTGAGCGGACTTGCGCTGTCAGGAGCGTAGCAAGCAAAAGGATCGGAGTCGGGCGGCTCATGCAAAGAGTGTAACTAAAAATTGCTGAATGCGGAAACTCATTTTACGAACTCCTCCAGTCGCTGACGCGTGCTGCGGAGCAGTTCATGGGACCGGCTGAATGCCGGGTCACTCAGCCAGGCGTTTACCACCGCCAGCGAGGCGCGGTCCTGCACCGCAAGGTCCGCTGCCTGGAACGTGGCGACCCTGGTGATCAGGTTGTTTGAGACCATCTGATTGGCGTTGGGAAAGACACCGGCAAATCCAGCCAGTTCCGCAGCCGTGCGCTTAGCGTCCTTCAACCACGCTTCGACCTGCTGACGCTGCGCCGGGTCGCGCACATCAGCGCGCGCCACCATGTTGGAAATCATCAGGCCGCTTTCTGGATGAGTCGAAGCGTCGGCTGTCAGTTGTGCCAGAACCTGCGCAGGCTCGGCTTGAACGAGACGGTCCAGTGTTAGAAAGGCAGCGTGACGAACGGCTTTCCGGTCCTTCTCCGCCGTGCATGCGAGCAACTCCGGGGCAAGGCCTGTGTGCCGCGTATGCACGATGACGTCGAACGCCTCAAGATAACCGGCGGATGGATTTTCCCGCCATGCCGTGTGGTGCAACATTTCAGCGGCCTTCGATTTCAGAAGCGTCATATCAGCTTCGGCTGTAGATCCCCGCGCCACATTTCTCATGGCCAAAGCCCACTCGTCCGGGGACGTAAAAGTTTCGAGAATACCGCGGCCCGCCTGCGCTGCGGCGCCGGGATCAATGCTCAGGAGTACATCAAGCAGGAAGACGCGCAGGGTTGGCCACTCCTTCATTCCCTGGTCACCCCCGATCAGGAATTCCAGGCCCGTCGGGACATCCGTGCCCTCCTTGAGCCGGGCATTGATCCACGCGATCGCCTCCGCCGGCGGCATGGCCAGAAGGGCGGCTCTCAGCCCGGCGAGCGATTCCCGCATGGCGGCCGGCCCGCTCCGGCTGGAAAGGGAAGCCAGAAGTACGCCGGGATCTGTAGAAACAGCGTCACTTTCTTTCGCTGCGGTTGCGGGCGGATGTGCCGGGTCAGACCCGTCTCTGCCCCGCTGGATCACGAACACGGTCAGCACACAGGCGAGAAGGATTACTATTCCTGTAATGGACCTGGTTTTTGAAAATGCAGTCATGGGTGACACGGATAACTGGCTCTCGCAGTGGCAATGAGTTTGGTCGCAGCGGCGCTGGTGTTCATGCCTGTTTCCCGCCCCCTGTCGGGGCCGCCACGCACGGCCCTTTCGACGGCGAGCCGCCACTCAGGGAAACCGGCGAGATCCGTGGCGAGCGATTCCCTGAGGGCCATCCGCTCTGCAAAGGATACGCCCTGCAGAGTCCCCGTCAGCGGATCAAGCCGCGCTCCGCCGAGGAATACGCACAGTCTATTCGCCAAATCCCCGCCCGGGAATTTGTCCGGCCTCAACACCCATGTCCGCCCCCCGCCATCCTCTCGTACAGCCGTGAGCTTAGACCCATTCCATACCATGGACGTCGCCTTGCCGGGAAGTTCCAGTTCAGGACCTATCGGCAGTCCGCTGTGGGCGTCCCAAAGTTGCACCAGGCCTCCGCTGGCGGTGGCGATGCGAGTGCCGTCCGGGCTGAATCTCGCCATTTCCACAGCACTCCGGCATTCCTTTGCAGCGTAAATGAGGGCGCCGGTGAGCGCATCCCAGACCCTGATCGTCCGGTCAAAACTCCCGGTGACGATCCGTTTGCAGTCCGGGCTGAAGTCGGCGGCGGTGATTGAATCCTGGTGCCGCAAACTGGCAATGTGATCGCCGCGCCCGGTCTGGAGTTCTGCTGTGCTTTCCAGGGTGATGATGACTTTGCGGGCCTGGTCACGACTGGTAGTCGTGTGAATTTTGCCCACGCTCGCGCCATCGGCACCTGTGAGTGGCTGCGTTATGGCCGGAGCCATAGCTTCTTCCTCCGGATAAACCACTTTCACTGGCATCCCATAGGCCAGAAAACACGGGCGAGCCTCCCCCGTAGAGACGGCGGCTGATCCACTAAAATCGTTGGGGGGTCGAGTTGTGATTTTCGAGGTCTGCCCCGGCGATTCGGCGCAGTGCTGTCCCATG
>JANOZA010000599.1:0-2500 GCA_031429155.1 Verrucomicrobiota bacterium
GGGCAGGGGGGAAGCAGTGTGTAGTGTCGCCATCGTTTCGTCAAAACGACTCCTCACCTGTCATCCGCCAATTTTCCGTTCCCCCTCCCGTCATGAAGCTCCAACTCGTCCTCCCCGGTCTCCTCGTTGCTCTCACGCTCACGCTTTCCGCGCAGGAAACCAGTTTCCTCGAAAAATTCTCTCTCGCCGCGGACCGTGATGCTGTTCTGAAGGAACTCATTCCCGGCACCGAAGACTATTTTTACTACCACGCCCTGCATCTCCAGAATCAGGGCAAGAAGCCGGAACTCACTGCACTGCTCAAGGAATGGTCGGACCGGTTCCAGAGTGAAAACCCGCGCCGCCGGGAGATCCAGAACCGGCAGGCGCTCTTCGACTACGCCACTAACCCGGCGGCGAGCCTGGAGTATCTGCGAGGACAGATCAGTGTGGGCTACAATCACACGCGCATCACGCCGGATGCGCGTCCGGACCTGGCGACGAAGCTCGACCCGGCGCTCATTTCGTGGGATCAGTATCTTGAAGCTGCCCTGACCAATACGGAGACCCTCGGAAGGCTCACGACCACGGGCCTGGTGAATGCGCTGCGAAACGGCAAGGTGGAACTCGGCACATCGCGCAGCAGGGATTTGCTCAATCGCCTGCACCGGCCCGATTTTCCGAATCTGGTGAAGATCATCCACGACGACCTCGGCACAAAGGAGTCGAAAGGTTTCGGCGAGTTCCCCATCCATGCGAAACTGACGCTCGCGCAGTTGGAAGAGCTTCTAAAGCTGCGGCCCGCGCTGCTGCTGAACTCGAATTTCGTCACCACATGGGGCGGCAAGTTGCGGCCTGCGTTCGGTGAAGACGCCGTGCGCAGCGCGGCGGTGCGCGAAGCGTGGCTGGACAGGCTGGAGGCGTTCACGTCCCGGCTGGCCCCCTCGTTCAACTCGCTCAAAGCGCACGTCCTTTACCACCGCCTCGTCCACGATCAGGCGAAGGGCGTCATCAATGAAGCGCGTCTCCTGGCCTATCTGCGACTCCCGAGGCCCGTGGGCTACATCCGCCCGGAACTGCGCGACACTGACAAATTTAAGAAGAACCCCGTGGACTTGAATGCCAACTATGAGCCGCTCTCCGGCTATGGCCCCATCGGCAATGACGAAGGCCTCGTGCGCTCGCTGCTCCTGACGCTGCTCGCGAAAGCGGACAATGCCGACAAGTTCGCGCCGGAACTCCACGACCATTGGCTCAACGCCGTGCACGCCGAAGCCAAACTGCTGGCCGGTGCCCCGGATGCCGCGAGTTGGGTCTCAAAATTGTCGCCCGAAGCCTATCAGACGCTCAAGGACCGCGTGGACCTCGACTTCGATGCCGCAGCAAAACAGGACTTCGCGCCAGCGGATGACGTCTCGCTCGATCTCCATGTGAAGAACGTGCCGAAGCTCCTCGTGAAAGTCTATGAGATCAACACGGAGAACGTTCACCGAACCACCGGCGCGCAGGTGAATACCGATCTCAACCTCGACGGCCTAACGGCGAATGCCGCGCAATCGCACGACTACGCCGACGCGCCCATTCTGCGGCAGAAGCACACGTTTGCCTTCCCCGAACTCAAAGGAAAACGCGGTGTGTGGATCGTGGAATTCATCGGCGGCGGGAAGAGCAGCCGCGCGCTCATCCGCAAAGGCGGCCTGCGCCATCTGGTGCAGCACACGGTCACCGGCACGGAGATTGACGTGTTCGATGAAGCCATGAAGCCTCTGGAAAAACCCTTCGCGCTGCTCGGCACGCGGCGGTTCGATCCGGACAAGAACGGGAAACTCATCATCCCGTTCAGCACGCAGCCGGGCGAGCAGGATGTGATCCTCGGCGACGGCGCGAACTTTACCACGCTGGAGAGGATCAACATCGCCGGCGAGGCCTATGAATTGAAGGCCGGCTTCCACGTGGCGCGCGAGTCGTTGATGCCCGGTGCCACGGCGAAGGTGGCCATTCGTCCGGCGATTCTGCTCAACGGGCGGCCCGTGCCCGTCGCGGTGCTTGAAAAAGTGCGGCTCACCCTGAACTCCACGTCGCTGGACGGCGTGCCGGTCAGCATGGTCTATGAGTTTGGCCAGGTGGATGAAAAGAAAAATCCCGTCGGCCCGCAACTCGCGGACGATGCGGAGTCCGTCGTGGAATTCTCCGTGCCCGAGCGGCTGGCGTCGCTGAACTTCACCCTTGAGGCGGAAGTGAAAAGCCTCTCCACCGGCCAGCCGATAAAGGTGAGTGCCGGTGATTCACTCAAAGTGAACGGCATCACGCTTACGGAGCAGACCAGCGACCTGCACCTTACCAGCGCTGAGGGCGGCTACATTCTCGAGGAACGCGGACGCACCGGTGAATTGCGCGGCGACCGCGAAGTCGTCCTCACGATCCTGCACCGCGACTTTACAGGTGCCAAAGGATTCACGCTCAAGACGGATGCCGCGGGTGCCATTCAACTCGGCACGCTTGATGGCATCGCCAGCTTCAC
>JANOZA010000600.1:0-2931 GCA_031429155.1 Verrucomicrobiota bacterium
CCAGCTCAAGAAGCACTACACGCTGCGTGGCCTGCTGGATTTCAAGACCTCGACGCCCGTGCCCATCGAGGAGGTCGAGTCCGTCGAATCCATCGTCAAGCGCTTCAAGACCGGCGCGATGAGCTACGGCTCGATCTCCAGCGAGGCTCACGAAGCGCTGGCCATTGCGATGAATCGCATCGGCGGGAAGTCGAACACCGGCGAGGGCGGCGAAGACCCGGCGCGCTATACCTGGACGAACGAGCAGGGCGATTCCAAGAACAGCGCGATCAAGCAAGTGGCGTCAGGGCGTTTCGGCGTGACGAGTCTCTATCTGTCGCAGGCGCAGGAGATTCAGATCAAGATGGCGCAGGGCGCGAAGCCTGGCGAAGGCGGGCAGTTGCCTGGCGCGAAGGTGTATCCGTGGATCGCGAAGGTGCGCCACTCGACGCCGGGCGTGGGCCTCATTTCGCCGCCGCCGCACCACGATATTTACAGCATCGAAGACCTCGCGGAGTTGATCCACGACTTGAAGAACGCCAATCGCGCCGCGCGCATCAGCGTGAAGCTCGTGAGCGAAGTTGGCGTCGGCACCATCGCCGCCGGCGTGGCCAAGGCGCACTCAGATGTCGTGCTGATCTCCGGTTTCGATGGCGGCACGGGCGCTTCGCCGCAGACGTCTATTAAACACGCGGGGCTGCCGTGGGAACTCGGTCTCGCCGAGACGCACCAGACGCTCGTCCTGAACAATCTGCGCAGCCGCATCGTCGTCGAAGCCGACGGCCAAATGAAGACGGGCCGCGATGTCGTCATCGCCGCACTGCTAGGCGCAGAGGAATTTGGTTTCGCGACGGCTCCGCTGGTGACGCTCGGCTGCATCATGATGCGCGTGTGCCATTTGAATACCTGCCCGGTCGGCGTGGCCACGCAGGATCCGCTGCTGCGGAAGAATTTCACCGGCGACCCGGAGCACACGGTTCACTTCATGAAGTTCATCGCGCAGGAAGTCCGCGAACTCATGGCGCAGCTAGGCTTCCGCCGGCTGGAGGAAATGGTAGGCCGCACGGACATGCTGGAGCCGCGCAAGGCCGTCGAACACTGGAAGGCGAAGGGCATTGATCTCTCGAAGCTGCTCTATCAGTCGAGCGCTGGCCCGGAAGTCGGGCGCTTCTGCTCGGAGAAGCAGGATCACGGACTGGAGAAGTCGCTCGACATCACGAAGTTGCTCGACCTCTGCGCGCCCGCCATTGAGCGCGGCGAGAAGGTGAAGGCCACGCTGCCGATCCGCAACGTGAACCGCGTCACCGGGACCATCCTCGGCAACGAGATTACGAAGAAACACTGGCACGGTCTGCCGGACGACACCGTGCATCTGCACTTCCAGGGCAGCGCGGGCCAGAGCTTCGGCGCATTCGTGCCGAAGGGCGTGACGCTCGAACTCGAAGGCGACGCCAATGATTACGTCGGCAAGGGCCTCAGCGGCGGGCGCATCATCGTCTATCCGCCGGCTGGCTCCACGTTTGTCGCCGAGGATAACATCATCGCCGGCAACGTCGTGCTCTACGGCGCGACCGGCGGCGAACTCTTCCTCCGTGGGGTCGCCGGCGAACGCTTCGCCGTGCGGAACAGCGGTGTGGATACCGTTGTCGAAGGCGTGGGCGATCACGGCTGCGAATACATGACCGGCGGTCGCGTGGTCGTGCTCGGCAAGACAGGCCGCAACTTCGCTGCCGGCATGAGCGGTGGCGTCGCTTACATTCTGGATGAGGCCGGCGACTTCGCCACGCGCTGCAATGGGCAGATGGTCGGTCTCGAAAAAGTGCCGGACGACGAAGTGGAATCGCTGCGGCTGCTCATCAAGAAGCACGCCGACTGCACGAAGAGTCAGAAGGCCTTCAAGGTGCTCGCGCTCTGGGATGAAATGGTCACGAAGTTCATCAAGGTCATGCCCAAGGACTACAAACGCGTCCTCCAGGCCCTCAAGAAAGCCGAGCAGGACGGCCTCAGCGGCGACGACGCCCTGAACGCCGCCTTCGAAGCCAACGCCCGCGACGTCGCCCGCATCGGCGGAGGCTAAGAAGTTTAATCCGCAGATTGCGCAGATTTACGCAGATTTTTATGAGGATGAATGGACGTGAATACTTTCCCTAAGACTGCCGATTCTCCGACACCATTAATCCTTCCAACCTAAAAAGTAATCTGCGTAAATCTGCGAAATCTGCGGACAAAAAACCTCACCTCCCTCCTGTAATGACAAAACGCGATCCCCAAACCTACGAAATCATCGGTGCCGCCATGGAAGTGCATCGTGAGTTGGGTCATGGATTTCTTGAATCTGTCTTCCATGAGGCTTTGGAGTTTGAATTCACCCTGCGCGGCATTCCATTCCAGAGTCAGGTGGAAATTCCGGTCTTCTACAAAGGCAGGAAGCTGGCCAGCAACTTCCGCGCTGACTTCGTCTGCTACGAAGAGGTGCTCGTAGAGATCAAAGCCATCGTCAAACTCACTTCACGCGAAGACGCGCAGGTCATCAACTACCTCAAAGCCACGAAACAGGAGCGGGCGCTGCTGTTCAACTTCGGCACCAGCAGCCTCGAACACAAACGGCTCGTCTTCGGCGCCCCCGACTCTGAAATCCTGACCTCCGCGTCCCCAATTTCCCTCTCTTAAAAAATCTGCGCTAATCTGCGAAATCTGCGGACAAACCCTCACCCGAACCACCATCCACATGGGCAAACCCACCGGCTTCATCGAATACCTCCGAGAAATCCCTGCCGACCGCGCGCCGTCTGAGCGCGTGGGCGACTGGAAAGAGTTCCACCTGCACATGCCGGAGGAGAAACTCCGCACTCAGGGCGCGCGCTGCATGGACTGCGGCATTCCGTTCTGCCACACCGGCACGCTCATCAGCGGCATGGCCAGCGGCTGTCCTATCAACAACCTCATCCCGGA
>JANOZA010000601.1:0-5116 GCA_031429155.1 Verrucomicrobiota bacterium
CAGCCGGCTCCGGTCAATGCCATCGGAGCGGTCCCGGCCCGGCCTGGCACTTTCAGTTTCTCGCTCTTCGCCACGAACAGCCTCGGCACGACGACGCGGGCCTTCACCATGTATGTCCAGTCGTCCTACACTGCATGGGCCGTGGCCAACGGCCTCGGTGCCGGCAGCGAACTCGGCGATCAGGACAAAGACGGGCTGAACAACTTCGCGGAGGTTGCCTTCGTCCTCGATCCCGTCGTGCGGAACAACGGCTACCAGCCCGTGACCTACGATCCCGCCACCAAACGCCTGCGAGCAGTTTTCAAACGCCGCAACAGCCAGTCCTATCCTGACATCAAATACGAAGTCCAAGTGTCCGCCAATCTGCAAACGTGGACGACCATCGCGCAGTTCGGCGACACCTCCCTCCAGGAGAACCAGGGCGCTCAGAGCATCAGCGGAGTTGCTGTCGGCTCCGATACTCAGTACACCGTCGTGGACAGCGTGGCGCAGACCGCCGGCACACCGAAGCGCTGGATGCGGGTTAAGGTTTCCCAGATGCAGTAATGAACATCTGTATTCACTACGCCATTCCTGGCCGCCAGGTGCTGCTCGTAGTGGGTGGGGTGTTGCTGCTCACCGGGGGCATGATCCCGCTCGCGCTGCTGAAGCCGCCCGCACTGGTGGTGACGACTGTTTCTCTCTCATTCTTCGGGCTGCTGATCTGGGGAATCGCGCGGAATCTGAATGCGGTCGGCGAAGCAACACTGGACGAAGGCGGCTTGACGATTCAGCCCATCCGCCGCGCGCTTTGCGCTCCTGCCGGCACGTTACGTGTGGAGTGGGAGCACCTGGAAAGGGTTCAGGCGGGCGGGACGATGTCGGCCACGCCGAAGCAATACACGATCCTCCGCATCCGCCGGCCTCGGCGCTCGTTGATCATCATGCCGAAGGGCGAGCCGTCCTTCGACTTTTGCGCGGCTGTGCTCACCCGGGTCAATGAAGCCCGGAAGGCGCCGCTGGAGGCGGGTGATCCTTATGACACGCGCGGCTGGCGCATCTTTGCCATGGGGGCGATTCTCCTGTTCATCGCGGCCATCGCGGGCACTCTGATGGCGGGCAAAGTCAACGATTTCTCGGTCTGGGAACGTGTCATCCCCATGGGCTGCTTTGCCGTGTTGCTGGCGGATCGCGTGTTCCGCTCGTGGCGACGAAAGAAATGAACTCCGCGGCGCCGGAAGGGGGCATCCTCATCTCACACAGTCGTAAGAATCAGGTATTGTCCCCTGCCCTTCCCTATTCCTTCCGCCGGCTTCCCGCGAGGAGACCCGCGGCACCTGTGAAGGCGGCGAGCAGGGCAACTCCTGTCAGGATGAGCGCGGGGACGAAGCCTCCGCTGCGCGGACCGTTGATGTGGAAGGCGTAAACCCGCCCGTCCCAACGGCGGGTCCAGAGGCTGTAGGTCTCGGCGTCGGCGCTGACGTTTTCCTCTTCGTGGGGAATCTGGAGATGCTTGGTATAGACGACGTTCGAGATGAGCTGCATGGACTCGAGGTCGTTCCAGGGGACGGGCTGGGACATGGGGAAGTCGAGCGTCATGCTGTCGTCGCTGAAATCGGCATCCTTGATGCGGACAGTCTCGACGCTGGTGCCGTCTTTGAGGTGCAAGACGAGGAAGGCTTCGGCCTTTTGCCATCCGGCGTCGGTGCTGACGGTCTGAGTGAAGTCGAGCATCTTCGTCAGCGTGTCTTTGGAAAAGAACTCGTGCCCTTCTTCGGTGAGCACCTGGAGTTTCATGGTGGCCTCGACGGAGCGCTTGAGAGCGCCGCGTTTGGTGAGCCGGGACATGTGGATGCTCTCGACCTTGCCGCCGCTTTCCCGGCGCGCGGTTTCCCAGCCCCATGCGGCGACGGCTCCACCGGCGACTACGAGCAGCACCTGGAGTTTCCAGCCCCGGCGATGCACGGCGGGCGCGAGATGTTCCCGCCGCAATGCGATTTCGAGCAGCGCGCCGGCAATGGCGGAGCAGACGATGGCGAAGCAGAACAGGTAGATGCCCTGGTTGGCTTCGACATGGACGTAGTCGCCGACCTTCACGGTCATGACCAGCACGGCGACGACGAGAACATCGTGCATGGAATACTTCGCCGTCCACGAGGCGAGCCAGACGAGGACATTGCGCTGCTGCCTGGGGATGAATGAGGTGCCGGATGCGCAGAGGAGTGAGATGAAGAGCTTCAGCAGCGGAAAAATGACGCTGAAGACCAGGATGAGCCCGGCGAGGAATCCGTGCTCCGAGCGCCAGAGTTCGCGGATGCCGGTAATGACCGAGAAGAGGCGCGGGCCTTCCAGGGCGTTGGCCAGGAGCATGGCCGGCAGGAAGAAACTGGGCACGAGGGCGATCAGCCCGGTCAGGGAAAAGAAAACCGACCACCGGTTCCAGTGGATCGAGGTGGGGGAGGAGGGCGCGGCGGCAGCCGGGGAATTCATGGGCGCGAGTGTAGCCCTCCGCACGGGATGTCAGCCGGTATTTACCACGCATTTGACGGTCCTCTTCTGCCGCTGAAGACGGGCGAAGATGAATTTTTCACCCGGTTATTCACAAGTTGTTCGCACTCTTCCGCCGGTTCAACCTTCCACTGTTCGCAGGTTATTCACCGGCAGGTTCTTCGCAAACAGTGAGCCGATTCTATCAAGTTCACCGGCGGCTGCGCTTGCCGCAAATGCAGCGCGTTCCAGGTTCGCCCCATGTCCGATTTTCCCCCTTCCAATTCCTCACCCGTTTCCGGCCCCGGCGATTCCTCCGGTAAAGGCCCGCGACTCCAGGGACCAGGGAAAAAGAAGCCCTCGGACGCCAGCGCACTCTACGATCCCGCCCGACCCATGCCCAGCGCCGTGGACATGGAGCGCTGCGTGCTTTCCTGCATGATGCAGGCCCCGGATTTCGCCGTGGGACTGGCGATGGAGAAACTCACGCCGGACCATTTCAATGTCGAGGCCCATTCGCTGCTCTTCGACATGATCGTGCGGCAGTTCGATGCCGGAAAGCTCGTGGACCCGGTGTCGCTCACGCAGCTTCTCTACGACCGTGACCTCATCGGGCGCGTCGGCGGCCCGGCGTTCGTCAGCGAAGTTTATACCGCCTCGCCGAATCCTGCGCACGTCGCGCACTACGCCGACCAGGTGCAGCAGAAGGCCATTCTGCGAAACATCATCAAGGCCTGCTCGGACTGCATCGGGCGGGCCTTCGATGACCAGGAAAACGTCGGCCCGCTGCTCGACGAAGTGGAATCCAGAATCCTCGGCATCCGCGAAGCCGAGGAGACGAAAAAGGGCTCGCTGACGATGAAGGAGCGCGTCTTCAAAGCGATAGACGACCTGGAAAAACTCGCGGCCAACCCCAACGCCATCAACGGTCTGCCCACCGGCCTGCAGCGGCTGGACGAAATGACCGGGGGCATGCACGGCGGGGAAATGATCATCATCGCAGCCCGTCCCTCCATGGGCAAAACCTCATTGGCGATGAACATCATCGAGCACGTCTCCGTGGACCTCGGCAAGCCCAGCGCGGTCTTTTCTCTGGAAATGACGGCCGACTCGCTCGTGCAGCGCCTCATCTGCGCCCGGGCGCGCATCAACATGCGCTCGCTCACCTCCGGGCAGTTTCTTAATAAAGGCGACTTCCAGCAGATGACCCGCGCCGCCAGTCAGCTCGCCGAGAGCAATATCATCATCGACGACACCCCGGCGCTCTCCATTCTCGACCTCCGCAGCAAGGCCCGTCGCTTCAAAAAGCTTTACGGCATCGAACTCATCGCGGTGGATTACCTCCAGCTTTGCCGAAGCACCAGCAAACGCGCCGCCGACAACCGCCAGCAGGAAATCGCCGAAATCTCCGCCGGCCTCAAGGCGCTCGCCAAGGAACTGAACGTCCCGGTCATCGTCCTCGCCCAGCTCAACCGCGGCCCGGAAACCCGCGGCAGCGGCAAGCCCAAGCTCAGCGACCTTCGGGAATCCGGCAGCATCGAGCAGGACGCGGACGTCGTCGGCCTGCTCTACCGCCCCGAATATTACGCCGAGGACGAGGAGGACAAGCAGGAGGTCAGCGGCCAGGCGGAACTCCTGATCGCCAAGCAGCGTAACGGCCCCACCGGCGGCGTGCCGCTCACCTTCCTTAAAGAATTCATGCGCTTCGAGACCCGGGAGGGCGAAGTGGCGGAAATCGAGTGACCAGGCGGGGATTCGGGCGGTTCCAAAACCCCGGAAACGCCACTTGCGCCCCCCGATTTAGGCCTCCACGGTGCGCCCCCTTCGTCCGTCCGGCCAGGAAGGCGCTCCCGCTATGGCCGTGTGCTCGCGCACACTTCAATGGGAGCAAATATTGGCACCGGTCAACGTCACAACCAAACAACCAACCACATACACACATATGGCTAATGCAGAACTGCTCGCGCTCCTCGATAAATCCTTCAAGGATCTGCGCGAACACTCCATCGTCCGCGGCACGATCCTCGACATCAAACCTCAGGTCGTCCTCGTGGACATCGGATACAAATCCGAAGGCGCGATCCCCATCGCAGAATTTGAAGATGAAGACATCCAGATCGGAGACGAAATCGAAGTCCTCCTCCAGCGTCTGGAAAATGATGAAGGCATGGTCGTTCTCTCCAAGGAGAAGGCGGCTCACAAACAGAACTGGGACAAGATCGTCAAGGTGTTCCATGACGGTGGTTTGGTTAAAGGCAAGGTCCGCAGCGTCGTCAAAGGCGGCCTGACCGTGAACGTCGGCGTCGAGGCCTTCCTGCCCGGCAGCCAGATTGACATCATCCCGCCGAAGGATCTCAACGAGTACGTCGGCAACGTGTACGAGTTCAAGATCGTGAAGATCAACGACGACCGCAAAAACGTCGTCCTCAGCCGCCGCGAAGTTATCGAGGCCGAGCGCAGCGAACAGCGTCAGCGTTTCCTCGAGACCGTCAAGATCGGCGACAAGGTCGAAGGGGCAGTCAAGAACATCACCGACTTCGGCGTGTTCGTGGACCTCAACGGCATGGACGGACTCCTCCACATCACCGACATGAGTTGGGGCCGCATCAACCACCCGACCGAAATGGTCGCCGTGGGCCAGCGCGTCCAG
>JANOZA010000602.1:0-8892 GCA_031429155.1 Verrucomicrobiota bacterium
CATGGGACACCGCAGGCCGGCTGTGGGTTTCCGCATGGCACAGCTATCCGGAACAGACGCCGACGAGCAAAGTGGGCGACAAGCTGCTGGTGTTTGAGGACACGAACAACGACGGCAAGGCCGACAAGGTAACGACGTTTCTCGACAATCTCAATTCGCCGACGGGCTTCCAGTTCTACAAAGACGGCGTCCTCGTGATGCAAGCACCGAACCTGTGGTTCGTGCGCGACACCAATGGCGACGGCAAAGCGGACACGAAGGAAATCGTGCTCAACGGCATGGACTCAGCGGACTCGCACCACACGACGAACGCCATGTGCCTCGATCCCGGCGGCGCGACGTATCTGAGTGATGGCGTATTCCACCGCACCTCGGTGGAAACGATCAGCGGCCCCGCACGTCACGCCGACGGCGCCATCTGGCGCTACGAGCCGCGCACCGGTAAGTTCCACATGCACATCGCCTACGGATTCGCCAATCCTCACGGCCGCGTCTTCGACCGCTGGGGCAATGATCTCGTCACCGACGCGACGGGTAACAACACCTACTTCGGGCCCGCCATCAGTGGCTGGCTCAGCGAAGGAAAGCACAAGAGCATCAAAGATTTCTGGAACCGCCCGTCGCGCCCCTGCCCCGGCACGGGGATCATCAGCAGCCGTCACTTTCCCGACGACTGGCAGGGGAATTTCCTCAACCTCAACGTCATCAGTTTTCAAGGCATCTACCGCGTGAAGGTCGAGCCGGAGGGCTCCGGCCTGAAGGGGACTTCACTGCCCGACTTCCTTCAGGGCAATGAGGAGACCTTCCGCCCCATCTGCGTCAGTAATGCCCCGGACGGCTCCATCTACTTCTGTGACTGGAGCCAAAGCATCATCGGTCACCTCCAGCACCACCTGCGCGACCCTAACCGCGACCACGCCCACGGTCGCATCTATCGCGTCACCTATGAAGGCCGTCCGCTGCTTACGCCGAAAAAGGTCGCCGGTGAGAGCATCGAAAATCTGGTGAAGCTCCTCGCCGAGCCGGAGGATGGCGTCCGCGAGCGTGCGAAGATCGAACTCGGTGCCCGCGATACGACGCAAGTCCTCGCCGCCGTGATGCAATGGGCTGCCGGTTTAAATAAAACAGACAAGGACTACGAGCACCACATGAGTGAAGCCCTGTGGGTGCATCAGTGGCATAACGCGGTGAACCTGAATCTGCTCAAGGAGCGGCTGAAGAGTCCCGAGCCCAATGCCCGCGCCGCCGCCGTGCGCGTGATGCTCTACTGGCGCGACCGCGTGCCGGAAGCGCTCGCCCTGCTCCGCGTGGCCGCACAGGATGAAGCCCCGCGCGTTCGCCTCGAAGCTGTGCGCGCGGCCAGTTACTTCGACACCTGGGAAGCCGCCGATGCCGCTCTCGCTGCTCTCTCGAAGCCGACCGACTATTATCTCGACTACGTCTTTGGTGAAACCATTCGCCAGCTCGAACCCGTGTGGCGCAAAGCCATCCAGGAAGGCAAGCCGCTCTGCGCCGACAACCCCGCCGGCGTGAACTATCTGATGAACAGCGTGAACACGGCGGAACTCCTGAAACTTCCAAAGACGCCGCTAGTCTATCAAGCCATCCTCACCCGCCCCGATGTCGTCGAGACTTCCCGCCTCGAAGCCCTCGCCGGCCTTGCCGCTTTGAACAAGTCCACCGTCCCCGCCGAGGCGGTGCGCGTGCTCGCCGGCATTACCGACGGCAATTCACAGGCAGCGAATGATCTCGCCCGCGTCGTCACCCGGCAATCAGCCGCGGACTTGAAGGCCCTGAGCGAACAGCTCAAACCGCTCACCGCCGCAACCATGCCGGAAGCCAGCCGCCATGCCGGCAAGGCGGCCCTCATGGTCGCCGACGGCACAGTCAAGACTGCGTGGGCCGAGGCCCAAAAGTCACCCGCCGCCCTGCGCGACTTTCTCAACGCCATTCCCATGCTCCAGGATCCGGCCCTGCGCACCGCCGCCGATGCGCTCGTGCGCGGCCTCTTCACAGAACTCCCCGCTGCCATCAAAGCCCAACTCACCGACACGAAAGGAACGCGGGGCCGATATGTCCGCATCGAACTCCCGCGCAAAGGAACCCTCACGCTGGCGGAAGTGGAAGTAATGAGCGGCGGCAAGAACATCGCCGCAACTGGCAAGGCTTCCCAGGTGAATACCTCCAACGAGGGCCAGGCTTCCCGGGCCATTGATGGCAACAAGAACTCCGACTGGGCCGCCGGCGGTCAAACCCACACGCAGGAAGACACTTCCAATCCGTGGTGGGAACTCGACCTCGGCAGCGAGCAACCCGTGGAGTCGGTCACCATTTACAATCGTGCCAACGGCCTCTCCGGCCGCATCGAAGGATTCACCGTCAGCGTGCTTGATGGAAAACGTCAGGCTATTACCAAATCCGAAGGTAACCACGCCTCGGAGGAACCGATGACTATCGCCTTCAAAGCCGACCCGTCAGCCGGACTCGTACGCAGCGCCATCAATGCACTCGTCAGCACGGGAGCGAAGCAGGCCGACACCTTCAAACTCCTCTCCGACCAGGTGCAGGCCGGTAACGAGCGCACCGCAGCGGCTTCCGCCATGCTCCGACTGCCGCGCACTGCGTGGACAGAGGATGCCGCCCGCGGAGCCGTCATCTCACTCATGGACTGGGCGAAACTCGTTCCAGCCACGGACCGCACCTCGCAGGACTTTCTGGAAGCCACGCAGGCCACCTCCGAACTCGCCGGCGCACTTCCCGGCGCTCAATCCGCCACCATTCGCAAAGCCCTCCGCGAACTCAGCGTCAGTGTCTTCGTCGTCAAAACCGTGCAGGAGCAAATGCGCTTCAACACCGCCCGCCTCGTCGTCGAAGCCGGCAAGCCCTTTGAGATCATCTTCGAAAACACCGACGTCATGCCTCACAATATGGTCTTCGCTCAGCCCGGCAGCCGCGAGGAAATCGGAACCGACGCCCAGACGATGACCCCGGACAAACTCGACGGCCAGGGACGCGCCTTCATTCCCGCGAACAACAAAATCTTCGCCGCCAGCCATCTGCTGGTGCCAGGCAAGACCGAGCGATTGAAACTCACCGCCCCGGCACAGGAAGGGAAATACGAAATCATCTGCACCTTCCCCGGCCACTGGATGGTCATGTGGGCCAAGCTCATCGTCACCAAAGACGTGGACGCCTACCTCGCCAAGCACCCGCAGCCGGAAGAACTCCCGCCCACCTTTAGCCTGCCCCCGCAGGCAGAAAAGTAAGCCCCGCAGAGCGGCGTGCCTGCTGCCGGGGCGGCTAGTTCCCTGCCTTCGGCGGCGTGAACTCGCAATGATACCCGCGCATGTCGTAGTTCCAGGTGCCCACGGCCTTCACCGGCGTGCTGAACTCCAACTTCATGGTGTCCGTCCTGTCGAGACTCAGCTTGGCCTTCGCGCCCGGACCGGCCTTCCATTTCCACGTACTTTTCACCACATTGGTATCCGTGCCGCCGTGGTGGATCGCCACCATCACGCACGTCCCATCCGCCGCGAACGTCCAGGTATTGACGCTGTGATTATCGGTATAGCGCATCACCCAGCCGTCGAGAGTCAGAGGCGGTTGGAGACCGGGAACCTGAGCTGCGGGCTTATCAGTGCCGGCTCCCGGCGCGTCTTTGGGAGACTCACAAGAAGTAAAGAAACTCGCGAAGGCGAGCACCGTGACGGCGGAAAGGGAAATGGAAGAGATTTTCATAAGTAGTCTGGGCGAATGGATGGAGGCATTCCCCTGAGTTGGATTCTGATGGAACGCAATGCCTCACCGGCAGTCACGTTTCCGCTGAGCACCGGTCCATGACATATTCTTTACACCTGAATGCTGGGCAGCAGGAGCGGGACCGGTAGTGTCGCGACCGTTCAGTCATCCTTTCACTGTCATCATTCACTCGCTCTCCCCATGAAACTCAGCCTCACGCTCCCCGGTCTCATCGCCGCCCTCACTCTCACCCTCTCCGCTCAGGAAACCAGCTTCCTGGAAAAATTCTCTCTCTCTGCGGATCGCGATGCGACACTCAAGGAACTCATCCCCGGCACGGACGACTATTATTACTACCACGCGCTGCACCTCCAGAATCAGGGGAAGGCGAAGGAACTCGCTGATCTACTCAAGGAATGGTCCGGCCGGTTCCAAAACGACAACGCCCGGCGCAATGAGATCAATCACCGGCAGGCGCTCATCAATTACTCCACTGATCCCGCCGCCAGTCTGGAGTATCTGAGGAACCAACTCGGCATCGGCTATAACCACACACGCATCACGCCGGACGCGCGGCCGGACCTGGCGACGAAGCTGGACCCGGCGGCGATTTCCTGGGATGCCTTCCTCGCCACGGCGCTGGATCACACCGCCAGCCTCGGGAACATCACCAACACCGGTCTCGTGAATGTGCTGCGCGGCGGGAAGGTGGAACTCACGGTGCCGCGGCGGCGCGATTTGCTGAACCGCATTCACCGGCCGGACTTTCCGAACCTGGTGAAGATCATCCACGATGATCTTGGCACGAAGGAGTCGAAGGGGTTTGGCGAGTTCGCCATTCATGGGAAGCTGACGCTGGCGCAGTTGGAGGAGTTGCTGAAGCTCCGTCCGGCGCTGCTCCAGAACTCGAATTTCGTCACCGCGTGGGCCGGCAAGTTGCGGCCTGCGTTCGGTGAGGACGCCGTGCGCAGCGCGGCGGTGCGGGAAGCGTGGTTGGACAGGCTGGAGGCGTTCACGTCCCGGCTGGCCCCCTCGTTCAACTCGCTCAAGGCGCACGTGCTTTACCACCGCCTCGTCCACGATCAGGGCAAAGGCGTCATCAATGAGGCGAAGCTGCTCGCCTATCTGCAACTGCCGCGGCCCGTCGGTTACGTGGCGCAGAAGTATCGCGAGTCCGATGTCTTCAAGCAGCCCGTGGACTTGAATGCCAATTACGAGCCGCTCTCCGGCTGCGCGCCCATCGGCAATGACGAGGGTCTCGTGCGTGCGCTGCTTCTCAACGTGCTCGCCAAAGCCGACGGCGCAGAGAAGTTCGCGCCTTATCTGGAAAACGGCTGGCTCAACGCCGTCCACGCCGAGGCCAAGCTGCTCGCCGGCGCGCCGGATGCGGCGAAGTGGGTCTCGAAACTTTCGCCCGAAGCCTATCAGGCGCTCAAAGATCGCGTGGACCTGGACTTCGAGACATCGCTGAAACAGGAGTGGTCGCCCGCCGATGAAGTGTCGCTCGATCTTCATGTGAAGAACGTGCCGAAGCTCCTGGTGAAGGTCTATGAGATCAACACGGAGAACGTCCATCGCACCACCGGCGCGCAGGTGAACACGGACCTCAATCTCGACGGCCTAACCGCCAACAGCGAGCAATCGCACGACTACAACGACGCCCCGCTGCTGCGCCAGAAGCGCACGTTCGCGTTCCCTGAGCTGAAAAGAAAACGCGGCGTGTGGATCGTGGAATTCATCGGCGGCGGAAAGAGCAGCCGTGCGCTCCTGCGCAAAGGCGGGCTGCGGCATCTCGTCGAGAACACGTCGGCGGGCACGATCGTCCGCGTATTCGATGAAAACATGAAGCCGGTGGAGAAGAGCTACGCGCAGATGGGCACGCGGCGCTTCGATTCCGGCGAAGGCGGCGGCATTCTCATTCCGTTCAGCGAGCGTCCCGGCGAGCAGAATGTCGTGCTCGGCGACGGCAGCGGATTCACCACGCTGGAGAAGGTGAATCTCGCGGGCGAAGCCTACGAACTGAAAGCCGGCTTCCACGTCGCGCGCGAATCACTGCTTCCTGGACTCACGGCGAAGCTCGGCATCCGCCCGGCGCTGCTGTTGAACAAGAAGCCGACCATTCTCGGCGCGCTGGAGAAAGTGCGGCTCACCATTTCCTCGCAGTCGCTGGACGGCATTCCGAGCACGAATGTTTATGAGTTCGGCCAGAAGGATAAGGACGGGAAACCTGTCGGCCCTCAACTCGCCGAGGACGCGGAGAGTGTGGTGGAGTTCACCGTGCCCGACCGGCTCGCGTCGCTCAGCTTCTCGCTGGAGGCGGAAGTGAAGGCGCTCGGCACCGGCCAGCCGGTGAAGCTCAGCGCAGGCGATTCGATCAAGGTGAACGGCATCACGCTCACCGAGCAGACGAGCGACCTGCATCTGACGTTCGCCGACGGACAGTTCATTCTGGAGGAACGCGGACGCACCGGTGAGCAGCGCGTGGACCGCGAGGTCTCCATCACCGTGGTGCATCCTGACTTCACGCAGACGAAGGCTTTCATTTTGAAAACGGATGCGAATGGAGCGGTGCAGCTTGGCTCGCTGGAGGGAATCGCGAGCTTCACGGCGAGCGGTGCTTCGGGCGTGCAGCGTCAGTTCACCGTGCCGCGCATGTCGGCATCGCTGCCGAGCGCCGTGAATGTGAAGGCCGGCGAGCCGGTGCAGATCGCATGGCGCGGCAATGCCGAGCCTGCCGCCGGCGATGTGAGCGTGCTGGAACTGCGCAACGGCGCGCCCGTCCGCGATGCCTCCGCCGGCGTCACCGTGAAGGGCGGACTCGTCACCATCACCGGCCTCACGCCAGGCGAGTACGCCGTGGAACTGGCCCCCACGCTTTCCTCCACCATCGTCCGCGTGGGCGAGGGCGAGAATGTCACGGGCAATCTCGTGAGCACAGCGCTGACGATGGAACTCTCCAATCCCGCGCCGCTCGCCGTGACCACCATGGTGAAGGGCGAAATCCCCGCGCGCGAAAACACGCCGAAGAAATCCGTGCTCGTCTTTCACGTCGGCAATGCCGGCGTGGACACGCGCGTCCACGTCTTCGCCAGCCGCTTCCTGCCGGCGTTCGATGCCTTCGATGCACTCGGCGACGACCACCTGCCGCAGCCACTGGCGTGGACGAATGCCTTCCGCCCCAGCTTGTATCAAAGCGCGCGCACCATCGGCGAGGAATACCGCTACGTGCTCGAACGCCGCGGCGCGAAACACTACGCCGGCAATCTCCTCCCGCGTCCCGGCCTGCTGCTCAATCCCTGGGCCATCTCCGACACCGCGACCGACAAGCAGAACGCCGCCGCGGGCCAAGACGCGACAGCCATGAACGCAGAGAAGCCCGGTGCCGCCGCGCCGCCCGCTCCCGCCGCAGACAAGGCTAAGAAGGACGCCGCGCCCGCCGGCCCGATGGACCCCGATTTGTCCTTCCTCGGCGCGCCGGGTGCCGTCGCTTTCAATCTCAAGCCTGACAAAGACGGCAACGTCGTCATTGATGCCGCCAGCCTCGGCGACCGCCAGATGATCCGCGTCGTCGCCGTGGACAGCGACAGCGCCGCCGTGCGCGACTTCACGCTGCCATCGCAGAAGCTCACACTCCGCGACCTCCGCCTCGCCGACGGTCTCGACCCGAAGCAGCACTACAGCCGGCAAAACCGCGTGACCATGCTGGAGAAAGATGCGCCGCATGAATTCAAAGACGCGCTCACCGCCACATGGCAAAACATCGGCCACCTCGGCACCGCGCATTCGCTGCTCTTCAATCTGAGCAACAACCCGACGCTCGCCGAGTTCTCGTGGGCGCTGGAGTGGAACACGCTGCCCGCGGAGAAGAAGGCCGAGCTTTATTCCAAACACGCCTGCCACGAGCTGCACTTCTTCCTCGCCCGCAAGGATCCCGACTTCTTCAAAGGCGTCGTGCAGCCCTATCTCGCCAATAAGCGCGACAAGACGTTCATGGATCACTACCTGCTCGGCGCGGACATGTCGGGCTACCTGCGCCCGTGGCAATACAGTCAGCTCAATACCGTGGAGCGCGTGCTCCTTTCCCGCCGCATCCAGACGGAAGTGCCCGTCGTGCGCCGGCATTTGAAGGACTGGCTCGACACGCTGCCGAAGAATCCGCAGCGCGATGCCTTCCTCTTTGAGACGGCGCTCAATGGCCGCGTGCTGGGCACATGGGCGGGGAAAATGGTGACCGCTGATGGCGGGGTGACGTTAGGCGATGAGTCGTTCGACTTCGGCGGCATCGCAGCCGGTGAATTCGGCGGCGGCGGCAAAGGCGAGACGGCCACGCGCTTTGGCCGAGCAGACAGCAAAGCCCTCTATTTCGCTGACGATGCTGTGGCACTAAACGTGACCGGTGCCGCCTCTGTGGATGGATTGGCAGCGGATTCGCCGGTCCTCGGCCTCGAGCTTCACGGCGAACTCAAGCAGCAGAGTGCGCTGCGTAGCGGGATCGTGATGGAGCAGGAAGAAGTCCGCAAACTCGCCGAACTCAGCGACAAGGACGGCGACCGCATGGGCGGTGTCAGGAGTCGCGGCCTGAACCGCGAGAAGGCGAAAGAGTCCCTCGATTTCCGCCGCCAGACCCTGGCCAAAGCCGAGCGCCTCTTCCGCCAGACCGAGCAGACGAAAGAGTGGGCCGAGAACAACTACTACCGCCTGCTCATCGCGCAGCAAAACGCCGGCCTCGTGCAGCCCAACCGCTTTTGGCAGGACTACGCGCTGTGGGACGGCGTGCAGCCCTTCGTCTCCGCCCACCTCGCCGACGCCACCGGCAGCTTCACCGAAATGATGCTCGCCCTAGCCGCGCTCGATCTGCCATTCCCGTCCGACTACAAAGGCGGCAAGACCGACCGCAAGGAAAACACCGTGACGCTCACCCCCGCGGGCAAAGGCATCCTATTCCACCAGGAAATCCGCGCCGCCGAGCAGGACAAGGAAGGCACGCAACTCCTCGTGAGCCAGAACTTCTACCGCCACGGCGACCGCTACATCGAGCAGGCCGGCGAGAAGACTGACAAGTTCGTCAGCGCCGAATTCCTCACCGGAGTCGTCTATGGCTGCCAGGTGGTGGTCACCAATCCCTCGTCCTCGCGCCAGAAGCTCGACCTGCTC
>JANOZA010000603.1:0-2554 GCA_031429155.1 Verrucomicrobiota bacterium
TGAGTTGATCCGCCGGCAGCACCATCATGGTCGCATCGGGATCCCGAGCCGCCACCCAGCCGATGCCCAGCGCAATAGCCGGAGCGGTGTCCCGCTTGTCCGGCTCCGCGATGATGTTCTCCGCCGGCACCGCCTCACCAAGAATGGCGCGCACCTCCGTCTCCTGCTCGCGGTTGGTGAGGATAAGAATGTTCTCGCGCGGCACCAGACCATCGAGCCGCGCCAGCGCCTGCTCAAGCAGCGTGTCGCCTCCGAAGAGTTTGAGAAGCTGCTTGGGGCGGTTGTCGCGGCTGAGAGGCCAGAATCGGCGTCCGCTGCCGCCGGCGAGGATCACGGCGTAAGTTGAACTCATGGGTTTTGTCTGTGGGGGCTGGGATGGAACCCGCACAGTAGTCACCTCACCAAATAGTAAAGGCCGCCCGCGCCATTCCTCACGCCTGTGGCTTTGGCGTATTACTGTCGAAGAGATTCTTCATGCTGCCGAGAGCGCCGAGCACGCCGGTGGCTTCGAAGGGCACATAGACGACCTTGTTGTCCTTGCCGCTGGTCATCTCTTTCAGCGTCTCAAGATACTTGGCGGCAATCAGCCATGCGGCGGCATCGGTTTCCGTCCCGGCGAGGCCGTCGCGCACGGAGCGAATCGCCTGAGCCTGAGCGAGCGCCATGCGTTCCATCGCCTGGGCATCGCCTTCAGCCCGGAGAATGGCCGACAGTTTGGCGCCTTCCGCCTTCATAATCTCCGCCTGACGAATGCCCTCGGATTCCAGCACCGCCGCGCCCTTGGAGCCTTCCGCCATGAGGATCTGCGCCCGGCGGTCGCGTTCGGCGCGCATTTGCTTCTCCATCGCCTGTTGGACATCCGCAGGCGGGGTGATGTCCTGAATTTCCACGCGGTTCACTTTCACACCCCATTTGTGCGTGGCGTCGTCGAGGATGAGCCCGAGCTTTTTGTTCACGGTGTCGCGGCTCACGAGACAACTGTCGAAGTCCATCTCGCCGATCACATTCCGCATCGTCGTCTGCGTCAGCTTCTCGATCGCGTCAGGCAGGTTGCTAATCTCGTACACCGATTTCATCGGGTCAGTGATCTGGAAATAGACGAGGGCGTTGATGAGGATTTGGACGTTGTCCTTGGTGATGACATTTTGGCGCGGAAAGTCATAGACCGTTTCCCGCAAGTCTATGCGATTGCTGCTGCGGGTAATGAAAACCACGCGGCCGTTGGGGCCATTCTCCGTATAGCGCCAGTGAATGGCCCTCGCCCGGTCAATGATCGGCCAAATGATGTTAATGCCGCTGGCGAGTGTGCGGTGGTAGCGGCCCAGCCGTTCGATGACGATTGTCTCCGAGTGCCGCACGATCTTCAGACCCAGAAGCGCGAAGATGACGAGAGTGACGATCAGGAGAACAAGGATGACACGGACGGGCTCGAAGTCGGCGGCAAATACAAAGAAAATAGTGCTCATGACGATTGGATTGGGATTCCGGGATGGTGAAGTTGACCGCTCGGGATGTAAAGCCTGACCACCGCGACGTCAGTTACCATTTCCGGCAGGAATTTGTAGCCTTGCATTCCTCCACTCCGATGCGCCTCATGCGGCCATGCCTTCGCTGTCCGATTCTCTGCTCGCCGCTGCGGATGAACTCCGCACCACCCTGCGCCCGCTGACTTTTGCGGCACCGGTTACGCATGTTTATAACCCTCTCGACTACGCATGGAGGGCTCACACGGCGTATGTCCGGAGGTTCGGCGGCAGCCGTAAGCGAGTGCTCTTTCTCGGCATGAATCCCGGGCCCTTCGGCATGGCGCAGACCGGCGTGCCCTTCGGCGAGATCGCAGCGGTGCGGGACTGGATGGGTATCTCAGAAGCCGTGGACCGTCCCGCGCGTGAGCACCCGAAGCGCCCTGTCACGGGCTTTGCCTGCACCCGGAGCGAAGTCAGCGGACGCCGACTCTGGGGCTGGGCGCGCGACACCTTTGGCGGGGCTGACGACTTCTTCCGCGACCACTATGTCGTGAACTACTGTCCGCTCGTCTGGATGAGCGAGACCGGTTCCAACATCACCCCGGACAAGCTGCCGGGCACCGCGATGGCTCCTGTGGAGCGCGCCTGTGATGCACACCTCACAAAGGTCATCGAGTTGCTACAGCCCGACTGGCTCGTCGGCGTAGGAGGCTTCGCGGAGGGGCGGCTGCGAACTGTCGCCGGAGCTGGCAGCGCGAAGATCGCCCGCATTCCCCACCCCAGCCCGGCCAATCCCGCAGCGAACAAAGACTGGAGCGGCGCGGCAGTGAAAGCACTGCACGATGCGGGGGTGATGTGATCCTCATTTCACCACCATCTCCGTGAATGGCCACACGTAAGCCTGCAGCGTCACCAGCAGCGCCACGAGCGCGGCGAGGGCTACGCTGTGCCAGAAAACGCGGCGCAGGATCTGGCCCTCCATCCCATAACAGTCGGCGGCAGTGCTGGCAACGACGATGCTCTGCGCGTCGATCATTTTGCCCATGACCCCGCCGGTGCTGTTGGCCGCGCACATGAGATTGGCGCTG
>JANOZA010000604.1:0-1838 GCA_031429155.1 Verrucomicrobiota bacterium
TCCTTTGGAAGGCTGTCGTAGATGCGGAGGAACAGCTCGGCCTGGCTGGCGACTTCGTTGCGCCACTCGGCGGAATCCGCAGCTTTCTGGAACGGCGAACCAAAACTTGCAATAGGCGCAGCAAAACCTAAGATCACCGCATGAGCACTATGGCCCAACTAGAGAGCGATATTCAGGCGCTGCCTGACGGGGATTTTCTCCTACTGATGGAGTGGATGGAGGAACGCCGTCTGGATCGGCTGGCCGTGGATGGATTTGAAGCGCCGGAGTTGGAAGCGGCTCTGCTGCGCGGGCTGGAGGGGCCGCGCCATGAGTGGAATGGAGCCATGCGCGAGCGCATCCGAGCTGGATGGAGTCAGACGGGCACGAACTGACTCTGCGTTTCGCATGAAGTGCATCGTCAGTGGGGCGGCGAGGGAAGACCTGGAGGGACAGTCACAGTGGTATTTCCTGCGGGCCGGGCAGAGCACGGCGAATCGCTATCTGGCCGCCTTTGATGAAACCCTGACGCTGCTCGCGACACAGCCATGCCTCGGCACGCTGCGGAAGTTCCGCGATGTACGACTGCGCGGCTTGCGATCGGTGGTCATGTTTGGCGCATTCCGGGTTCACATCGTGTTCTATCGGGCTGAGGAAGATCATCTGCTGGTGTTTCGCGTGCTTCATGGCATGAGGGATCTACCGCGCCGGCTCACTGACTGAGTCCTCAATCCTCCACCAGCCGCGCGGAGAGCATCTCGCGCTGATAGACGAGTTCCTTTGGGAGGCTGTCGTAGATGCGGAGGAATAGCTCGGCCTGGCTGGCGACTTCATTGCGCCACTCGGCGGGGTCCACGGCCATGATGCGATCGAACTGTTCCCGCGTGAAGCTGTCGAGGCCGGTGCTGTTGAAGTCCTCCCAGTGCGGAGTCCAGCCGATGTTAGTCTCGTGGCCGGGAATGGTGCCCTGGCAGCGGCGGATGATCCATTCGAGGACGCGCATGTTTTCGGAAAACCCGGGCCAGAGGAACTTTCCGTCAGGGCCTTTGCGGAACCAGTTCACATGAAAGAGGCGGGGCAGGTGCCGGATGTGGCGGCGCATCTCCAGCCAGTGCGCGAAATACTCCCCGGCGTCGTAGCCGCAGAACGGGAGCATCGCCATCGGATCGCGGCGCACCACCCCGGCCTGCCCGGTGGCGGCGGCGGTGGTCTCGCTGCCCATGGTGGCGCCGATATAGACGCCGTGGGCCCAATTAAATCCCTGATACACCAGCGGCATGGTGCCGGGACGGCGCCCGCCGAAGATGATGGCGCTAACAGGCACGCCGTGAGGGTCATTCCATGCAGGATCAATGGTCGGGCACTGCACGGCGGGGGCGGTGAAGCGGCTGTTGGGGTGCGCGGCATTGCGGCCGCAGCCCGGCGTCCAGTCGTGGCCCTGCCAGTCAATGAGGTGCGCCGGCGGCGTGTCCGTGAGACCCTCCCACCAGACGTCGCGGTCATCCGTGAGGGCCACGTTGGTGAAAATAGTGTTGCGGGTAATGGTCGCGATGGCCGTGGCGTTCGACTTCAATGAAGTGCCCGGGGCCACGCCGAAGAATCCGGTCTCCGGATTGATGGCGCGGAGCTTCCCCTCACTGTCAGGCCAGAGCCATGCGATGTCGTCGCCTACCAATGTGGTGGACCAGCCGGCCCGGCGATAACTTTCCGGCGGTTCTAGCATGGCGAGGTTCGTCTTGCCGCAGGCACTGGGGAACGCGCCGCAGACGTAGCTGCTCTTTCCGTCCGGGGCGTGGATCCCGAGGATGAGCATGTGTTCCGCGAGCCAGCCTTCCTCGCGCGCCAGCCAACTGGCGATG
>JANOZA010000605.1:0-2072 GCA_031429155.1 Verrucomicrobiota bacterium
CTATGGCGTGGGCCGCGCGGATGAGATGCTCGGCAACGCGCTCGCCGGGATTGACCGCTCCACCTACTGCCTCGTCGGCACCATTGGCCACGACATCTACGGCGGCCTGCGCGACGGCGCGAAAGGCTACGCGCGCTTCACGGAACCATCCCTGCGCGGGCCGGACGAATACGCTGCCTATTTGAAAATGGCCGCCGAGAAATCCCTCGAACGCTGCCGCACGGACCACTTCGATCTGCTCTTCCTCCACAATCCTGACGAGCGCGGCTACACCAGCGACGCCGTGTGGGACGGCATGGCGGACTTGAAGAAACAGGGGCTCACCAAAATGCTCGGCCTCGCCCCCGGGCCAGCTAACGGCTTCGCCTACGATCTCATTCACTGCTTCGAGCGCTACTGCGAGCACATAGACTGGGCGATGCTCATCCTCAATCCGCTCGAGCCGTGGCCCGGCTCACTGGTTCTGCCCGCAGCGGAGGAATTCGGCGTGAAAATCATCACCCGCGTCGTGGACTACGGTGGCCTCTTCCACGGTGACGTGCGGCCTGGCCACGTTTTCCGTCCCGGCGATCACCGCACGTATCGTCCCGCCGGATGGGTCGAGCACGGCTGGGAGAAAATCGAAAAGATGAAGCCCGTCGCCGACAAATACGGCCTCAGCCTCATCCAGTTCGCCAGCCTGTGGAATCTCGCGCAGCCCGCTGTCGCCAGCGTCATCCCCACGTTTATCCAGGAAGCCGGAGAGAGCGCCCGCGCTGTAGAGGACAAGATCCGTGACCTCGCGGCGATGCCGAAAGTTCCGCCGTTCACCAAAGACGAACTCGAACTGATCCGTCAGGCCGGCGACAACACCGGCTGCATGGTCCTCAAAGGTGCCAGCCGTCGCCACGAATCCAGTGATCGCCCCGACGAGTGGGCGATGCGCCCGGAACTGGAGGAAGTGGGGACCAAGTGGGGACTGGCTTCGATTCCGTAGTCCATAGCCACAGCGCTGGGCGGGATTTCAGGTGGCAGACGGCAGGATTTCCGCCGTATCGTTCCCCTGCCTCCATCATGAAATCAGCACTCATTCTTCTCCTCTCGGTCACCACCGTTTCCGCAGCGCTGCCCCCGGATCATGCAGAGCGCATGGCGAAAGGGCTGGTCCTGTTTAAGGAAGCCGGCGCGTTGCTGAAGGAGCATTGCCTGAACTGTCACGGCGGAGACAAGACGAAGGCGGATTTTGATCTGGCGACACGCGAAGGGCTTCTCGCAGGAGGGAAAGACGGCGTCGCCGTGGTGCCCTTCGATGCCGCTGGAAGCAAGCTGCTGAAGATGCTGCGGCACGAGGAAGAGCCGCACATGCCTGACAAGAAGCCGAAGCTCTCCGATGAAATGATCGCCAAAATCGCCGCGTGGATAGACTACGGGGCACCTTACGAAACCCCTCTCGTGGCCGGCAAGGCTGCGCCACGAGATAAATCCAAAGTCACTGACGAGGACCGGAAATGGTGGGCCTTTCAGCCGCTCTCGCCGGTGGAGATCCCGACGTGGACCGAGGCGGACGGGGCCACCTATGAGCACGCCAACCCGATTGATAGCTTCTTGGAAGCAGCGGGCAGAAAGAGAAACCTGTCGCTGAATCACCCGGTGGATCTGCGCATGGGGATTCGCCGGGCATATTTGACAGTGACCGGCTTACCGCCCTCACCCGCAGAACTGGACGCGGCGATCCGCGAGGCCACCAAGCCAACCGGCACAGCGCTGGATGGCATTGCGCTGGATGGCATTGATTACCCGACTTCTCCTGGCTGGACGGCCTTCGTGACGTCGCTGCTCGCCTCGCCGCACTACGGCGAACGCTGGGCCCGGCACTGGCTCGACGCCGCAAGGTTTGCGGAAAGCTCCGGCTTCGAGCACGACTACGACCGGCCCAACGCATGGTATTACCGCGACTTCGTGATCCGCGCATTCAATGCCGACATGCCGTGGGATCAGTTTGTGCAGTGGCAGATCGCGGGCGATGAGTATGCGCCCGGGAATGCGGAGGCGATGATGGCGACGGGGTTTCTGGGTGCCGGCGTTTTCCCTAC
>JANOZA010000606.1:0-13096 GCA_031429155.1 Verrucomicrobiota bacterium
GGAACGTGAGATCCGCGGCCGGCCGGGCTCTGCCCTTCGCATTCCGGTGGGCGCTCGTTCCGTTGATTGGGTTGGCAATGTTTGCCACCTACAGCCGCACTGGATGGGTTTTCGCCGTCACGGCCGTTCTCGCTTCGATCATGTTGAAGAGGAAAGGGCTGACTCTCTTCGGTTATGCGGCCTTCTTCACCGCTCTCATATCCATCGCGCTGGCATCCCCTTATCTGATAAAGCATCAAATTCTCAACGAGATCAGCGGTGAAATCTACGAGGAGAAACGGACTGATCAGTGGGCGCAATCCACAAACCTGGCGACACTCAACGACCGCCTCGAAGGATTTGCCACCCTTGTCACGGAGGGCGATGTCTGGACGCCGTTCGGTGTTAATCTGAGCTCAAAGTCTTCGAGTACCATCCTCAACAAGTTTACCAAGATCCACGATAAGTTCACCGACCTCTTGTTGAACTACGGTTTTGTCACTCTCCTGGTGGGCGCGGTGATCATCTGGCGAAACCTCTGGAAACTCCATCAATTCGTATTCAATGAGCGGGATCCTCTAGTAAAGGGGCTGGCTGCGACCAGTCTTGCGATCGGCCTCACTCTTTGCAGCGGGGCCACTGGCAACGGAGCCCAATTTATGACGTACCCAGTGAATTTCTTCATCTGGTTCAACTTTGCCATCACCATCTCCCTGATGATGTACACGAGGGAGCGTGATGGAACTCTGGCCCCCGAGGTAGCTGCCGACGAAAACCCGCCCTGGATGCGCAGCCAGACGAGGGTGGCACCAGCCCGTCAGGGATCGTTGCCTGCCCCGGTACACGCCAAAGCCTGAGTCTGATGTGCCCTGCTGCTTTCGTAAGTTTGCGGCTCTGTCCTCATGAAAAAACTCCTCCTGATCCTGCTCAAGGCAGCTACGGCTGTCTTTGGCGCACGGGTCATTGACCAGCGGACCGGCAAGACCGTCGGCAAAGCCCTCTTCATTCCCTGGCGCGGCAAATTGCGAATCATCGGACTCGAGGAAAAACGAGTTATCGCCGCGTTTGAGAGCCAGGAGCGGCTGACGTACTGGAACCAGGCGCTGACTTTCTCCACTCACCCGGAGCCCGATTTCCCCCATGAGCGAAAGGCTGACGATCCTCCTGACTCATCAGACTGAGCCCCTCGTCGAGGCGATGGTGGCGTGGTGGCGGCAGCATGTGCCGGGACCGGACATTCTCATCGCCTACGGCGGTACCCGCGAATGCTTTGATACGCTCAACGTGCCTGCCAAAGTCTTTGTGGATGACTCCCGTCTCCGCACGCGTGATCACCAGCGCGAACGGCAATCGTTCGCCGGTGTCTTCATCGCTGTAAATGAATGGCTGCGCGCACGTCCGGACTACCGGCTTATCCATTTGTCAGAGTTCGACTGCATTCCGCTGTGCGGCGATTTGTTCGCGCGCATGGAGGCCCGGCTGGCCAGTGAGCACGCCGACGTGCTGGGCTGCCGCCTGGAGCGCGTGGATGGTACCAATCATCCTCACTATCTCTACCATTCCGCCGATCCGCAGTTCGCTCCATTCCTCAATGAGATCTCGATTCGCCGTGACTGCTCGGTGGTTCTTGCGATGCTAGGCTGCGTGTCGTTCTGGAAACGGGAGGCATTTACCGCTGTAGCTGATGCCGAGGAATCTGCTCCTCTGTATCTGGAACTAGCCCTGCCCACGCTGGCGCATCATCTCGGCTTTCGAGTCCGCGGCATGAACGACCAGTCGCCCTATGTCCAGCCTGTGGGCGACCTCGCTCCTCAACTCGACGCGCTGCGCGCCGCCGGTGCCTGGATGGCGCATCCGGTAAAAGGCTTCTGGGAGAAGCAACTGCCGCCTTCAGCTTAAGTCCGACATATGACTGGCTCCACTCGATCACCGCATCTCCACGCGGCCGTCGCCTTCAATTTATTCAATGCCGAGACCATTCTCGGCGTCGTCGAGGCGGTGCGGGAAAGTGGCGCTTCGGCCTACATCCAGACATCCGCTTCCACGGTGAAGTTCTACGGAGCCGCCACACTCAGCGGTATGATCAATGCGCTCATTCCAGCAGAAATCAGGGCCCGTATCCTGCTTCACCTCGACCACTGCGATTCCGATGTGATCTTTCGCCGCTGTCTGGAGGCCGGTTGGGACAGCATCATGATAGACGCCAGTTCCCTGCCGCTCACGGAGAACATCCGCCGCACGCGCGAGGTCGTTATGCTGGCCAGGGAGTTCGGGGCGCTGGCCGAAGGCGAAATCGGCGTGGTCGGCGGCGATGAAGACGGTTTCGCGTCCTATGCCTCCAGTGCGGCGAAACCAGCGCCGGACGAGGTGCTGCGTTTCATTGACGAAACCAGAGCGGACCTGATCGCCGTCGGCGTGGGGACCAAGCATGGTCGCTATGAGCAGCCGTGCGAAGTGGATCAGGCGCTTCTTGAGGCGGTGCACCGTGCCCGGCCAGAAGCAGCGCTGGTTCTCCATGGCGGCAGCGGTATTCCCGAATCCCAAATGTGCGCCTCTGTGCAGCGTGGCGGGGTTAGGAAGCTCAACATCTCCACGGAAATCAAAGATGCCTGGCTCGGGGCACAGCGAGCCCATCTCGCCAGCGACGATCCGCACAAAGTGATCGCTGGCGTGCAGAGCGCCGTCGCTGCCGTGAAAGCCGCTGCACTCCTCAGGATAAACCTGGTCACGTCCTTTCTTCAATGATCCTCGTACTAAACCTTGGCCTCAAAAGCATTCGCGCAGTGCTTTTCGATCCTGATGGCCGCAAGCGCCGCATCGCATCTCGCCCTGTGCGCACGTTCCTGAAGAACGGCGAAGTGGAGCAGGATGCGGAGGAGTGGTGGTCTTCTGCGATGGCCGTGATGCGTGAGGCAGTCCAGGATCGCGAAATTCGACAGTCAGTGCGGGCCGTGACGGTCACCACCTCGGCCTGCAATCTCGTGGTCGCGGATGCTCACGGACAAGCTCTGCGAAATGCCATTATCGTATCTGACACGAGAGCCCGCAGAGAGGCTGCGGAACTGGCAGGCGTTCCTGAATTCATCGAGTTGTCGGCCCGGCAGCCCAATCAGCGGGCGGAGCCGGCGATGACGATTCCCAGGCTGCTCTGGCTCCGCGAGAATGAACCGGAACTCTATGAAATGGCCCGCTGGTTCTACTCCAGCAACGATTTTCTCGTGCATCGTCTGACAGGCTGCGTGGTTGCCGATCCTCTAAACGCGGAGAAGGCGGGCTTCGATCCGGTCGCGGCCACTTATCCGGTGGAATTGTTGCGCGTTCTCGGCATTCCGGCGGAGAAGCTGCCACCTGTTCAGCCGCAGCTCACGATTGCGGGAGTTCTGACAGACAAAGTGAGGCATGCCATCGGGTTCGCTCCGGGGACGCCGGATATCCCGGTAATTTTGACGACTTACGACGCCATCTGCGCAGTCTTCGGCAGCGGAGTGGCCGGACCGGGGATCGCCTGTGACGTTTCCGGGACTGTCACTTCGCTCCGCGTCGCGGTGCCTGATGTCGTCCCTGCTCCCGCGGGAGGGCTGTTCAACCAGTTCGATGCCTCGACCGGTCTGCACATTGTGGGAGGCTCGAACAATCTTGGCGGCGGGCTCATCGAGTGGGCCCGTCAGTGTTTTTACAACAATGAAGAATCCGCCTATCAAACCATGGAAACGGAGGCGCTGGAGTGTGGACTGGGAGCAGATGGCCTGATTTTTCTGCCGTATCTGCTCGGCGAGCGGGCCCCGTTGTGGGATCAGGACGCGCGGGGTGTCTTCTTTGGCCTCGAGCGCCGGCATTCGCGCAAGGCACTGATCCGTGCGGTGCTCGAGAGCACGGCGCTGGCGATGATCTTCCTCAAGGAGGCTGTCGAGAGCAGGACTGGTCCCCTCAATACGCTTCGCGTTTCCGGGGGGCTCGCCAGGCTCAAGCTGATCTCCAGTCTTAAAGCCGACATCCTCAATGTGGAAGTTCATGTCCCCTCGGAGTACGAAAGCACCGCCCTCGGTGCATGGCTGCTGTGCAGCGTGGCGCTCAAGGGCTTTACCGATATTCAGGAGGCATGCTCTATCGTTGATGTTCGCGAAGTCATCCGGCCCGACCGGGTAAACGTGCCGAAGTACCGCGAACTCTGCGGCTTTTTCAAAGAACTCTACGCGGCATGTCGTCCGCTTTACGAGAAGCGCGCCGCACTCATGCGGCGTATATATGACACGGAAACGGTCTGTATCGAGAACCTCTGACATGGTGCCCTTCACATTTTACGGCCCTACGCGCGTCATCTTCGGCGACGGCGTGATTGGAGAGGCGGGCAAGCACCTGCCGTTCTCCGATAATTTTCTGATCGTCGCGGGCAGAGGCAGCGCCGTGGCCACGGGGCATCTGGATAAGCTGCTGGCGGCTCTCTCCGGAAAAAAGGTCACCGTTTTCACCGGCATCTCTCCAAATCCGCGGCTCTCTGAAATCAACGCCGCTGCGGCACGAGGCCGCAGCGCAGGAGCCACCGCAGTCATCGGTCTCGGTGGAGGCAGCGCGCTTGATGCCGCGAAAGCCGCCGCTGCCGTTATGGCCGGCGCGGACATTTCCGCTCTGCTCCTTGAAGACAAGCCGGCTCCGGAAAACACACTGCCCATCGTGTGCATTCCCACCACCGCCGGCACCGGCACGGAGACTAGCCAGGCTGCCATCGTCAGCGACGACGCGCGGGGAATTAAGCAGGGTCTGCGCGGCGCATCGCTCATCCCGCGTTTAGCTATCGTGGACCCCAACCTGCTTGCCACGTTGCCTGATCTTGTAGCTGCGGAGACCGGGTTCGATGTCCTGACGCACGCGCTGGAGACATGGGTGTCCCGCCGTCATTCCCCGCTCACCGCCATCTATTCACGCCATGCGATCGCCACGGTCTTTAAGCATTTACCGCTCTTCCTCAATGACCGGGACCGCCGCGAGTCCCGCCGCGAGATGGCTCTCGCCAGCCTCATGATGGGCTGGAATCTATCCAATTCCACCACCGCATTGCCTCATCGCATGCAGTATCCCGTCGGCGCGCGCACCGATACTTCGCATCCCGCCGGACTCGCCGCACTCTATCCTGCATGGACGCGCCGCGCCGCTCTCGCAGCTCCGGAGCCGTTCGAATTTATCGCCAGTCTGGCGGGCGAGGCCAAGGCTTCGGATGGGCGCGATTGCCTGCTGAATCTCATGAAGTCCATCGGAGTGATCAGGCGATTGAGCGATTTCGGTCTTTCTCTAGCCGACTGCCCGACTCTGGCGCTCGCGGTGCAGGGGAATCTAAGCACCGATCCTTGCGACAGTTCCTTGAAGGCTCTCCAGGAACTGTACGCCGCTTCCGTTTAGTTTTGCGGAAACGCTTTGTGACCGCGGCTTGGCAGTTACGTAATCCATATTTTTGTCATTCTACCCCCATGCAAGCTCTCATCCTCGCCGCCGGTGTCGGTAATCGCCTCGCTGATGCCGCCGGAGGCAAACCCAAGAGCTATCTGCCCCTTGGTGGAGAAACCTTGCTCACTCGAAATCTCCGGCTGCTGCGTGAGTGCGGCGTAACTGAATGTGTGCTGGTCACGGGTCATCAGCGCGAGCGGTTCGCGGCTGACTTTCCGGACTCCGACATCCGTCACGTGTTTAATCCCTTCTACAAAACGACCAACGTCCTCGTCTCTGTGTGGTGCGGTCTGCCCTGGTTGAGGGGCGAGTTCATCTACCTGCACGCCGACACCGTGTTTCATCCCGAAATTCTTCACCGGCTCACCTCGGCGCCGTCCCGGCCAGCTCTGCTCGCTGCCGACCGCAAGCAGTGCGCCGAGGAGGAGATGAAATACAAATGCGACGCAGGCGGCCGCGTTTTCGAAATCAATAAGACCATGCCGCCTGCCGAGGCGCACGGTGAGTTTCTTGGTCTCGCCCGATTCTCCGCTGAGGCGCTGCCTGTCATCCGGAGAGGCGTCGAGCGAGTGCTGCACCGCGCTGAATTCGGCTCATTCTTCGAGGCCTCCCTTCAAGAGATGATGGATGCCGGGGAGCTATTGCCGGAGATTGTGGACACAGGCGCCCTGCCGTGGCGCGAAATTGATTTCCCGGAAGACTACGCTGCCGCGAGAAACCTGTTTGCCTGATTTTTCTTTGCCAAACTCATCAACAACGTCCGATCCCGCTGAGGCACTGACCTACGCGGACTTCTGGAGATACCGCAGTCGCCAAAGTTTTTGGCTGACGCGGCAGTTCTCCTACCGGCTTGGCGCGTTCCTTGCGCTCATCGCTTCGCGCGTCGGTTTCTCACCGCATACGGTTACTATTTTGTCGTTCCTTACAGGGATTGGCGGCTCAATTTTTGTGGCAGCACGTCCGGAGATGCCACTGCCGATTGCCGGGGCGCTGCTCTTCGTCACCCTTCATCTCGCCTACGCACTGGACTGCGCGGACGGCTTGCTTGCCCGTGCCATGCGGCGCACCAGCAGAAGTGGTGCTCTCCTCGACAAGTGCGCCGACCTGCTCGGCTCCATGATTATCCCCGGAATTCTCGGTGTCGCAGCATTCAACAGTCAGGCGAGCTGGGCGGACGACTTCTCCTACGCATTCCTCATCTGGTTGTCCATCACTCCGCGTCTTGCGCTCACAACCGTTACCTGGATCAAGGAGGGCATGACGCCCGAGATAGACCGTAAAGGCAGCGAAGACGTGCGACGGCATACTGTTTTTTGGAAGCTGAAGAAATTCGCAGGCAATCTGCAGGACGATGTCATTTACCGCAGTGGTCTGGCCGTGAGTTGGGCGTTTGGCTGCTATTGGGATTTCATTCTCGTGTTTCAATCCTACTGCGGCGTGCTGCTCGTCGTGTATCTAATCACCAGCTATCGCGAAGTCGCAGCCAGTGACCGAGCCTCGCCCTGAGGTTCCGGCACCGGATGAAAAAAGCCCTGACGTTTCGCCGCGTCAGGGCTTTTTTGTTTTCGGACTTCTCCTCCGGTCACGTGCGCGGTAGCACCTCGCCGAGCTGGCGGAGTGGCTCGTCCGGCGCTGTATCCGCCGCAAGCTTGCGGTGCGCGCGGTCCAGCAGCAGCACGAGGACATCTACGGCGACAACGGAGATCAGCATGAGATTTGAAAAGTAGTGGATCACCAGGGAGATGACATCGGAGACGCCGACGAGATCTTTCTCGCTGAAGTAAGACAGGAGCAGGAGCACGCCTCCTGCGTTGAGGCCGGTGAGCAGCATTTTTGCCCTGGCGGTAACTGATGTTGCTTCCTCCGGCGTCAGAGATGCGCCGAGGCGCCGGGCTTTCCACACGATGCTCAGCGGCGCGGCCAGCAGGCACAGCACGCCCAGCACGACGAGCGAATCGGCCTGCATTTGATTCACAATACTCATCATGATGAACCACGGCACGGCTATCGTGATGGCCAGCAGCATGGTGCCCCAGCCGCAGACAATGGACGCTGGCACCAGCGTCTTTGCAGAGAGCGAGGCCCGGAGCACGCCGTTGAAGAGGCCATAGAAAAAGGGCATCGCGCTCATGAGCACGGCCAGGAGCAGCATCAGTTGAACGCCCGTCTTCATCGCGGTCATCTGCGCTGCGCCTTGAGCTTCCAGATGTTTGAAGTCCATAAGCGCACCCCAGGGAATAAGCATGGCCAGCAACTGGGGGCCGAGCAGCACCGCCACGGCGATGAGCGCTTGCTTGCGGGAGCGCCGCCAGTCAGACCATGCACAGGCTGCCAGAATCTGGAAAATGAGACTCGCCGGCACGCTGAGCCACAGGCCGATCATCAGGGCGTTGATGACGCTGATGTTGGATTCGCCAAAGGCCTTCACCGTTTCATCCGTTTGCTTTTTGGCTTCCTCGTTGATCCGCTTTATTTCATCGGTGCGGTCCTGCGCGGAAGCGGTGGCCGGGATGAGCTTTGATTGGCTCTCCACAAACTGCTGTTCGTACACGCTGCCAAAAGTATGGGGATCGAAGCATGATTTGATGAAGTAAAAGGCCGTCAGCAAGCACGCCAGCACGAGTAGTGCACGGCGCCAGACGATCAGCGAGGCCATCCGGGGCGTGCGCGAAGCGACCGCCGCCTGCTCATGGGTCTCTGGAACGATGCGGGCAAAATCGCCGGTGGCGAATCTTCGGACGAAAGTAACTAAGTCGCGGCCAAACTGCTGCCAGTTCACGCTCTTGATGGCCGCCAGTATTTTGTCGGTGGCAAGCGGCGCGGGTGGAGGCGGCTGCGGGGGCAGGGGCGGGGGCGATGGAGGTGATTGAGGCTCGGGCGTGGGTGGAGTGATCATGGCTCGTGAGATGGTCGTTGCGGTAACGCTATCGGTCCGTTCCGCTGCCCGGCGAGAAATATTTTGGGGAACTGCACCGATGGCGGTGATGAACTTGCACCCGCCGCGGGCGGGACTACGGAGGCCAAACATGGAACTGACACTTGAGACGAAGCTGGCGCTGCTGCCGTTTTTGGACGCACGCACGCAGAAGGCGCTGGCCGTGGGGGGATTCGTCTCCGTCGGGCAATTGCTTCAGCACTTTCCATTTCGCTACGAAGACCGGCGGCAGTTTGCCGTCTGGCCGCGCGACGCAGGACCGGAGGCGGTTTGCCTTCACGGCACGGTGACCGACACGCAGTTGAAGCGCATCGGCTATCAAAGGGCTTTCGTGGAGGTGAAAATCGAACATGGCGACGGTGCGGGGATGTTTGATCCCGTGGTGCTGAGGTGGTTCAACATGCCTTTCATCTATAAGTCGTTCGCCGCCGGTCAGGAGATCATCGCTTATGGAAAGGTGAAGAGCGACAAGATGGGCCGGCTCATCATTGACCACCCTGAATACGAAATCCTGACTGGTGATCCCGAGGATGGGCGGATCCATCTGAAACGCATCGTGCCAGTGTATCATGCCCGCGAAGGCGTGCCGCAGAAGCTGCTGCGAAGGACGGTGTTTCTCCTGCTGGACAGCATCACGGATGACGTGATGCCGGACACGCTTCCGTCGCCGTCGGATGCGGGTGACTTCGCCGGACTCTGCCGGGCTCTGGCGCTGAGGCGGATTCACTTTCCGGCCAGCATGGAGGAAATGGAGGCCGCTCGGCGCTATCTTGCGCTGGAGGAGTTTTTCGTACTGCAACTCAATGTCCTGCGCCGGCGCCATGACTGGATGGCACTCCGTGGCGCGGCGCACTGCGGACCAGGTGTGCTTTACAGTAAGTGGCGCGCGACCCTTCCCTTTGCCCTTACCAAAGCGCAGCAGCGTTCCATTGAAGAAATCCGCGCCGACCTGGCGAAGCCCCACGCGATGAATCGTATGCTCCAGGGGGATGTCGGCAGCGGAAAGACCTTCGTGGCCCTCGCCGCGATGCTGCTGGCTGTCGAAAGCGGCTGTCAGGCTGCGCTGATGGCGCCGACACAAATCCTCGCCGGGCAGCACTACCTGAACTTCCGCCGCTGGCTGGAACCGCTCGGTATCCGGGTGGCACTCCGAACAGGTGCCCGGAAAGAGGAGGGCCTCGCTCCATTCTTCGCCGGCGGAGAGGAGGCACCGCAAATCTTCATCGGCACGCATGCGCTGCTTTCCAGCGATGAGGCTATCACGAACCTTGGTCTCGCAGTCATTGATGAACAACACAAGTTCGGTGTCGCGCAGCGGGCAAAGCTGGTGCGCCAGGGCCGTGCGCCCCACGTGCTCGTGATGACCGCCACGCCGATTCCCCGCACGCTCACCATGACCGTTTATGGTGATCTGGATGTTTCCATTCTTGATGAGATTCCTGCCGGCAGGCAGCCCATCGTCACTGCGGTTCGTGAGGAGCCCGATACCGTTCAGGTGGCGTCGTTTTTGAAAGAGCAGTTCGCCGCGGGAAGGCAGGCCTATTTGGTTTTTCCACTCGTGGAGGAGAGCGATGTTCTCGATGTGCGCGCCGTGACGATAGAATACGGGAAATGGCAGAAGCGTCTTGCGCCGTATGAGGTCGCTCTTCTGCACGGTCGCGTGCCCGCAGCGGAGAAAGACGCCGTGATGGAGCGATTCCGCAGCGGCGAGGTCCGGGCGCTCTGCGCCACAAGCGTCATCGAGGTTGGCGTGGATGTGCCCAATGCGACGGTGATGATTGTCTTTGATGCCGAGCGGTTCGGGCTCGCTCAGTTGCACCAGCTCCGCGGGCGTGTGGGTCGCGGCTCGCACAAGAGTTACTGCATCCTCGTGGCCAGCGGAAAGAACCCGGAGGCAGTGGACCGCCTTCGGACCCTGGAGAAAACTTCCGACGGATTTGCCGTGGCGGAGGCCGACCTGCTCCTGCGCGGCCCCGGCGATCTGCTGGGCACCTCCCAAAGTGGTCTGCCGGGCTTGCGTCTGGGTGACCTTGTTCGGGACGCCCGGCTCGTCCGCACCGCCCGCCGGCTCGCTACGGGAATACTGGAAGCGGACCCGTCGCTGGACAGGCATGAGAATGCAAGGCTGCGACCATTTCTGCTGTCGCCGGAGACGATCGCTACGCTAAGTTAACAGAAAGGGTGGTTCTGCTATCGGCAAGTCTCATGCCGCAGGCCAAGGCGAATTCCTACGCACTCACGCGACTCCTTTCCGGGGTTCTCTCAAATACGCGAATAATTGTCCCCGGATTAAGGAAATCCTTCGCAGTTTTGCATTTCCATGATATAGTATACTCCTATGGCTACTACCAAACGCACCAGGTTCTCCCGTCGTCTCCCCGATCACGTCACCGATGAACTCGTGGCCGCGCTCACTAAGAAGAAGATATATGAGTTCAACAGTCTTTTTGAGGCGGTCTATGAAAATCTCAAACTCCGCAATGCCGTGAGTGGTGGGGAAGAAATGCTCCGCCTTCGGGCCTATGAGAAACTCCAGAATCTCGTCTCCCGCGGAATGGTGGAAAAGAATGGCAAGCAGTATCGCGGCCTTGAGAAGATCAAAGATGCGCTGACGCCGCCAGTGATGCCCATGCAGGCGCTCGCCACCGCAAAGTAAGGCAGATGCGGCCCCCTGCCGCACGCTGTGTCCTTCGGAAACTCCAATCGCGTCCCGGCCGGTGAAAACCGTCCGGGACGCTTCTTTTTCAGGCTGTCTTCACAGCACCTTTGACAGATACCGCGTGCCAACTGTCTTACGGCAGGAGGATTTCCTGCTTGAGTCGCGCCCGGCTTTGGGACAGACGCAGGGAAGCTCTTTCCGCGAGGCCATCCTTACATTGCCATGTTGCTCCCTTTTCTCCAAACCAGACCGCTGCTCGTCCACATTTTAGCGGCGGCCTTAATCTGCCCCGTCGCCATGGCTAAGACCAGGGACGAGAGGCTGAGGGACGAAAGGATAAGGGCTGCAACCGCAGTATCGCCTTCGCAACAAAGTTCGCCGGTCAGGAAGCCCACTGCCGCGACCAAACGATCTGCCCGTGCGTCCGCGCAGCCAAAGGCGCCGGACCACCGTTCTCTAATTGCCGATCCTGCGGAACTGCTCGCTCGCGTGCCTTCCAGCGGTCCTTTGAATGAAGAGCACCTCATTCTGCTCGCCATCGCCAATAGCCCCCGTCTTCAGGCCTTCCGTGCGAAAATTGCCGACGCCGTAGCGGATCGTCGTTCCCTCCAGGACTTGCGGAATCCAGAGTTGCGCCTTGGCTACGGATCGCAGGACGACGACTTTGTGCGTGATCCCTACATTGACACCACGTTGAAATCGGACACCCCGATCGGCCCCACTGGCCCCATCGGCCCTTACAGGGAAATCGAGCGAATCGTGACTCCGCACGGCACTTACGAGGATTCCACGGTCAATGAGTATTTCCACACAGGCATCATCAACCCGGATGACCCGCTCGCTCCTGACCGTGAGTTAATCAGTACGGGTTACGAGCGCGACACCTCAACCCGGATCAACGGTGGCGACCAGCAGTTTTCCGCCCTGCTTCGTTTCCAGATGCCTCATCCCTGGCAAAAGAAGGCCCGTCTGCAGCGCGCCTCCGCTGAGATTATGATTGCTGAGGCGGACTACCTTGAGGACGAGGACAAACTTGTGCGCGAAGTTCGGGGTCTTGCACAGGATCTCGGCGTCCTGAACAGCACGCTCACCGCTCAGCAAAAGCGCCGTCAGAATTTCACGTCCCTGCGGGCTGAAATGGAGGGGGCCGGTCTGGCGGAGTTCGCTGAGGATGTCTTTCGCGCGCGGCTGGAGATGGATAAAGTGTACGACTCCATGCGGGAGGTAAGTTCCGACATAGATCGCACCAGCGCCCTGCTCGCGAAACTGTGCGGCCTCGAAAGCACTTCGCGCATTCGAATTGGCGGCATTATCACCCGGCGGGTGGTAGATTTAGCTACGCTTGATCCTGCCTATCTCCTCGAAATGGCGATTCTCTATCGCGCGGATATGGTCGAAAGCCGCGGGCATCTCGAAGTTGCCAAAGCCTACGTTGCCGAGGCCGACGCTGCCAAAATCCCGTGGGCCTCATTCATAGACGCCGGATGGAGCCAGCAGCGGCGCGAGGCCCATTCCGGCACGCAGGAGGAGTGGATGGTTCGTCTCGCTTTTGATTTTCCACTGTGGGAATGGACTGGCATCAACAAGCGCAAGAAGGAGTATAGGAATGCGGCTGCGGCCTGGGAGTTGCAGTGGGAGAAGCAGCTTGCCGTGGTCAGGGCAGAAGTGAACCTCGCACTGGACCGCCTCCGCAAGTCATCCGCCTCGCTGCGTGAATACGAAAGTCATGTCCGCAGGACCCAGCGCGAGGTCAGTGAAGACTTGAAAAAAGTGGATTCCGCCGCCGCTGGTCTGGCCGGCTATGCAAAGGGCAAGCGATTCAAGTATGACGCCGAGGACGGCGTCCAGAGAAATGAAATCACACGCTATCAGGCATACGCCGACTACAACAAGGCCCTCATGGGGCTCGAAGACGCCGTTGGAATACGTGTGGAGAGAATCCTCAACGGCTGGCGGGACAAATAACGACTGATGCTCTCACGCGGAATTTGCTACCTCACCGGTGCCGGCCCTGGCGACCTCGGCCTCGTCACGCTCCGGGCCAAAGAATGCATCGAGATCGCCGATGTCATCGCCTACGACTA
>JANOZA010000607.1:0-6753 GCA_031429155.1 Verrucomicrobiota bacterium
GACGATCAGCTATCCGCCAGCCATCAACTCGCTCAGCGCCGCGCCGCAGCCCGCGACGGCGGGGCAGGCGCTGACCATCTCATGGACGGTGGCCGGCGCGGAGACTCTGAACTTCAACGGCAGCGATGTGACCGGGCAGACGAACGCCGTCATCACCGCGCCCCCTGTTCCGCAAAGCTATACGCTTTCGGCGACGAATACAGACGGCACCTCCACGGCCAGCCTGCTGGTGGATGTGCTGCCGGGGGCGATTCCCTCGCCCGCAGTGCGCATCAATGAAGTCGTCACGGAGAACACGGCGGGACTCCAGGACGAGGATGCGACCTTTCAGGACTGGATCGAGCTATATAATACCACCGGCTCGCCAGTAAGCCTCGCGGGTTGGCATCTCACGGACGACCGCGCGCTGCCGGCGAAGTGGACGTTCCCGGCGGTGAGCATTCCGGCGGGCGGATACCTGACGGTGTTCGCGTCGGCGAAGAATCGCGCGACCGCCGGGCAGCCGCTGCACACGAACTTCAAACTGGACAATGACGGCGAATACATCGCGCTCACGAATGCAGCGAACCTCATCGTCAGCGTGGTGAATCTCCCGTCGCTCGCACCGAATACCGCGTGGGGCTATGGCACGGGGAACACGCGCAGTCTCGTCACGGTGTCGCCGGACAATGCCGCGCTGAAATGGACCGTGCCCGCCGCTGCGGTGAGCGATGATTGGCGTGGCGGCGCTGCTTTCAACGACGCCACATGGACGAACGGCCAGGGGGCGCTGGGCTATAGCAACCAGACGACAAATCCCTACGCCATCGCTGCCGGAGTGGTCGGCGGGCAGAACTACGCCGGTGCGCTGGGGCATGACTTCGATGTCGTGCGGCCCATCCAGGTGACGGAGCTGGCGTGCTTTGACAGCGGCTCGAATGGCATGAGCCGCACCATCACCACGGTGCTGTGGTCGCGGAATCAAAACGGCACGCCGTCCAGCACATCGGATGACACGGGCCTGGCGGTACTGGCCAGCGAAGTCTTCTCCGCTGCCTCGCCGGGCACGCTGGTCGGCGGGCAGATGTTCAAGCCGCTCGCTGTACCGATCACATTGCCGGCGGGGGCCTACACGATCCTCGCCTACAACTATGGCACCGGCGAGCCTGACGGAAATAACGCTTCCTTCAATAACAGCACGAATGACGGCGGCGGGGCGCTGCGCTTTGTCGGCAGCTCGCGCTTTGGCGTCACCGCGCCTCCGGCATCGCCTGCGGCGTCCTTCCCCGGCACACCTGATGGCGGCCCCGCGGCGCGCTATGGCGCGGGCAGTTTCCGCTTCCGCGAGCCGAGCTCTTTCGCGACGAACACAGAGGCCGCGATGTTCAATGTGAATGCCAGTGTCCTCACTCGCACGGCCATCACCATACCGGGCGCGGCGCCGCAATGCGCGTCTCTAAACGTGACCTATGACGACGGCTTCGTCGCGTGGCTCAACGGCGTGGAAGTCGCGCGCCGCAATGCTCCCGCAGTTCCAGGCTTCAATTCCACTGCCACCGCCGCCGCGCTGGCCACGGCGAGCATCCCACTCCCTGCCAGCGCGCTCCAGGCCAGCAACGTGCTCGCCATTCAAGGTCTCAACCTGACCGCGAATGACTCCGACTTCCAACTCCGCGCCAGCATCACCGGTGAAGCCGGCGGCACGGTCGGCGGCTTCCTTTCCGTGCCTACGCCGGGCACACTAAACGGCGGCGCAACGCTGGCTTCGCATGTGGTCATCAATGAAATCCACAGCGACCCGCCGGACTCGAAGATCAAGTTTGTGGAGTTCGTGGAACTCTACAATCCGCTGAACACGCCGGTGAATGTCGGCGGCTGGTCGCTCACCGGCGGCGTCACATTCAGCATTCCTGGCGGCACTGTCATTCCCGCCTGCGGCTATCTCGTCATCGCGGAAAACCCCGCGCAGTTGCAGACTTACCTCAGCTACAGCGGCGCGCTCGGCCCGTGGTCCGGCAGCCTGCGGAATGAAGGCGACGAGATCGTGCTGCGCGATCCCGCGCTCGCCGTGGTGGACCGTGTGGCTTACGAACTGAGCTTCCCCTGGCCGACCGTCGGCGATGATCCCGGCGATTCCATGCAGCGCCTCAACGAGGGTCTCGACAGCAACCTTGGCGCGTCGTGGCGCAGCGCGTTGCCGACGCCGGGCGCGCGCAATTCCGTGACCAGCGGCACCGCGCCGCCGGCCATTCGCCAGGTGGCGCACACGCCGGCCGCACCCTTGTCAGGGCAGGCCGTGACGATCAGCGCAAAGATCACCGACCCGGATGGCGTGGCCGCGGCGTGGCTGGAATATCAAACCGTGGAGCCGGGCAGCTTCATCCGCCTCACGGACGCGGCGTGGAATACGAACTGGAGCACCCTGCCGATGACCGATGCCGGCAGCGACAACTTCACCGCCATCATCCCCGGCAGCGTGCAAAAGCACCGCCGGCTCATTCGGTATCGCATCCGCTCGTGGGACGGCGCGCTCGCTCACATCCGCGTGCCCTACGCCGACGACGACCAGCCGAACTTCGCCTACTTCTGCTACGACGGCGTGCCTGACTGGACCGGCGCGGTGCAGCCCGGCGTCACTGCGGCCAGCACCTTCAATGCAGCGACCATGAGCAAAGTGCGCGCATGGCATTTGCTCTCGGATGCGACCGATGTGCAGAACTGCCAATACAACGCCGCCTTCAACGACGGCAGCTATCGCTTCGAGGCCGCGCTCGTCATCGGCGACAAAGTCTATGATCACATTCACTACCGCGTGAAGGGCCAGAACAGCACGTTCAACACCGGCAAGAACAAGTGGAAGCTCAAGTTCAACCGTGGCCGTCTTTTGAAGATGCCTGACGACTACGGCCTCAGCAGCACGGACGTGCGCACGCTGAATATCTCCAGCGTCCCCGCACCGTGGGCACCGTGGAATCGCGGTCTCAGCGGGCTCGATGAAGCCGTCGCCTTTCGCCTCAGCAATCTCGCCGGAGCGCCCGCGCCCTACACCAGTTACCTGCAACTCCGCGTCATTGATGGCGTGGAGCAGAATCCCGCCAGCCAGTACGACAGCGACCTGTGGGGCCTTTACCTGGCTTTTGAAAACACGGACAACCGCTTCAAGAAATCTCACGGCCTGCCGGATGGAAACATCTACCGCATGCAGAGCACCGGCGCGGGGAACAGCGTGCTCGGATTCGGTAAAGGTCAGACGCCCAATCTCACGGACCTCACCGCCTTCCTCAGCACCACCACCGGCTACAACAAAGGCGGCGGCAGCGCGACAGTCGCGCCGCTGGTCTCTGCCATTCAGACGGAGGCGTGGTTCCGCTCCAACGTGAACCTGCCGGAGTATTTCAATTGGCGCGCGGTCACGGACACCGTGAATCAGACCGACCGCCGCGAGCAGGAAAACGTCGTTTATTTCCGCGATCCAACAGACGGGCGCTGGCAGATTTTTCCGTGGGATGTGGACCTGCTTTACGAGACCTACGACCGCTGGGGCCCGCAGGCGTCGCAGAACGCAAACAACCTTGTGCAGTATGAGCAAATCTCCCGCGCGCTCATTCATCCCGCCATTCTCACTGAGTTCCAGAACCGCGCGCGCGAACTCCAGGACTTGCTGCTCAACAGCGACCAGACATGGAAAGTCGTGGACGAGTTCATCAGCATCATCACCGACGAGACGCCGCGTATTATCCCCAATGGCGGCGCGATCAATGACGGCTTCGTGGAAGTGGAGCGCCGGCGCTGGGACTACAACCCCATCAACCCCACTCCGCCGCGTGGCGCCGGGCCGGTCGGCAACTACTACAAGACGCCCTATCCCATCGGCAACCAGGGGAACGGCCCGTCCCCGCAGCCGTATAACCGGGTGCTCGCCAGTGGCGATTTCGAGGGCATGGTGAAGTGGGTGAAGGACTTCACCGCCACCGGCTCCTACGGCGGCGGACGGCTCGCAAAGATGGCGAACGGTGAGGTCAATCCTTTCACGCTGGGCGCTACCGCAGCGATCCAGATTCCGGCGACACCCGTAATCACCTACAGCGGCAGCGTGGGCTTCCCGTTGAACCAGCTTCAGTTCAGCAGCAGCGCGTTCAGTTCGCCGAACAGCCAGACCTTCGCCGCCATGCAGTGGCGCATCGGCGAGATTTACGATCCGTCCGTGCCGGGCTTCACCGCCGGCCAGCCGTGGCGATATGAAGTGGAAGGCGTCTGGACGCCGACGGAGTCCGTCACGTTTTCGGCCACCGTCAATCCTCCTGCGACCGGTCTGATCGCTGGCCGCACCTATCGCGCACGTGTGAAACACAAGGACAGCCTCGGACGCTGGAGCCACTGGAGCGCACCCGTTGAATTCCAGGCCGGCCTCGCCATTCCCGGCGACCTCACCACAAATCTCGTCATCAGCGAGATCATGTATAATCCACCCGCGCCCGAAGGCGGCGACGCCGAGTTCATCGAGCTGATGAACATCCACGCCACCGCGCCGCTGGACCTCACCGGCGTGCAGTTCACCGCCGGCATCACGTTCAATTTCGCCACTGGCACCTCACTCGCGCCCGGCGCGCGCCTCGTCCTTGCCAGGAATGCCGCTGTCTTCACCGCGAAGTATGGCGGCACCGCACACGGGACTTTCACCGGCAGCCTCGACAATGGCGGGGAGCGCCTCAGCCTCAGCCTCGGCGGTGGCACCGCGCTGCGCGATTTCGCCTACGACAACAGCTTCCCCTGGCCCACCGAGCCTGACAACGGCGGCGCCAGCCTCGTCCTCATCGCCCCGCGCACGAACCCCGACCACGCCAACCCGCTCAACTGGCGCGCCAGCACCACGCCGGGCCCCGGCACCAGCGACACGGCGACCTTCGCCAACTGGCAAGCCACCAACAGTCAGCCCGACCCCAATGCCGACACCGATGGCGATGGTCTCAACGCCTTTATGGAATACTCCCTCGGCGGCAATCCTGCGATTCCATCGCTCGCACCGCTGCCGGTCATCGCCCGTCAGCCCGACGGCAGCGCGCTCTACAGTTTCACCAAACCCCTTACCGCCGATGACAGCGGATGGGAAATCCAAAGCGGTAACAATCTCTCCGCATGGTCGCCGGCCACCGCCACGCTCGTCAGCCGCACCACCACAGCCGGCGAAGAGACCTTTACCTTCTCCATACCAGCTAGCGCCTTCAACGATCCACGCCGCTACTGGCGCACGTGGCTGTGGCTGAGGTGATAACGCACCTCACCTTGGGCGGACGCCGACGCGGGCGAAGATGCGCGCGGCAGCAGGAGTGTTGGAGCGGGCTGTGACAAGGACGGTGCCGTCGCCGAACGGTTCTTCCGTGACGGTGAAATCGGAGGTCCAGTTGGCGAGGTCAGTGGATGACTGGGCTTCAGAGATGACATCATCAGCGGCAAGGCTGCGGATAAAAGTCACGGTCAGGAAATCATCCGGACCGATACTGGCCGAGACACCGCTCGTGTTGAAAACCGCATCGCTGGTGCCGAGGGCGTATTCGACGCGGGCGGTGAGTCCGTCGCGATCGGCATCGGCATTGGGGTCGCCGGTGAAGGTAGTGGCGTCGGTGATCCCCGGATTGCCTCCTGAAAGCGTGCTGATGCGCCAGTTGAGCGGGTTGGCGTGGTCCGGGTTTGTCGCTGGAGCGATGAGCACGAGACTGAAGCCGAGGCCGTCGGCTTCGGTCGGCCAGGGGGCGTTGTCGTCGTAGGTGAAGGTCTTGATCGTCGCACCGGCGGCTCCGACGAGGAGGATGTTTTCGCCGCCGTTGCCGAGGGCGGTGCCATTGAGGAAGGCGCCGGCGGCCAGACTAGCGGCAGCCCCGGGATGGCGCGCGAGGAACGCGGCCCGTTCACGGGCTACAACGATCCGGGCACCTGGCTGCAGCATGAGACCGGAGGCGAAGTCGTAATTAATTCCCCCGGTGAAGCTCACGCCGGTCATGTTCACGACGGAAGCGCTGATGTTTTGCAACTCGATCCATTCAAACTGATCGGAATCAACGAAGCCGGCAGTGATCTCTGCGGGGCTTGGGTCGGCGGGGTGATACATCAGTTCAGAGACCACGAGATTCGTGGCGCCGCCGGGCTGCACAGTGGTGGTGTTGTTGATCGTGATGGTGCCCGTGCCGATGACGGCACCGGAGAAATTGACGGCCTCCAGGGTGACAGGGTTCGTGCCAGGCGGGGCCGGAACAGTGACCTGCCATGTGCTGTTGCCGGTCCAGGTGACGGCGAGCGGCTCGGTGCTGCCGAGGACGCGGATTTCGCGCACATTCACCCAGCCGTTGCCGTTCACCGTCGCGGTGGCCGTATTCACCACGAGCGGACTGGCCGTCGTGATGGCAAAGGCGACGCTGGGAATGCCGCCCGAAATCTGGCTGAGCACGTTGTTACTCCTTGTCGTTATGTTGGCCAGGTGGGTGGCCCATGGCTGCGAGGGATCGAGCGTGGCAAAATGGGACGTCCATGTGGCCATGTAGGCGTTGTGATAGGTCGTGGTGATGATGTCATGCAGATGCCCATAGTACTGCCGGCGGCGTGCGGGATTGGCGATAAGGGTGGCGACCTGACCGTTGGCGGCGATACTTCTCGTGTAGTCGAAGGCAAAGTCCATGTCGTGCGGCAGGAAAATGACGCGGCCATCGGGGCGGGCGTAGAAGATGCCGTTGTGACCACTGCCGTCGGCGTGGTTGTCACCTGCACCGCTGAGCACCGCGT
>JANOZA010000608.1:0-8238 GCA_031429155.1 Verrucomicrobiota bacterium
TCAACTGGACAGTAAAGGGACGGCAGCTTGAAATCCCCGGAGCGATCATACTTCTTGGCAGCGGTGACGCCCGTGCGGAAGTTTCCGGAAAGGCTGACCTGTCCCGCGATGGCACACTCGATCTGAATGTTTCCATCCAGAATACTTTACTCAATCGTTTGCTCCCCATCGCATGGCATGAGCGCGTCGGCGGCATGTTCTCGGTGAAGGACGCCACCTTCCGCGCCACCTTTGGCAAGGGACCCGAGCGCAGGTTCGAGGGCGACTTCACGCTCGAAGGCGGCATCCTCCGCGGTCTGCCGTTCCTCAATAAACTCGCTATCGCCCTTCAGCGTCCGGATTTTTCCCAAGTGGAGTTTCCTCAACTCACCGGCCACTTCGCGTGGTCACCCTCCACGGGACTCGAAATCTCGAATCTCGCCGGCGACAAAGACGGCGTCCTCCGCCTCGCCGGCAGCGTAAAGGTCAATGGCACCGGGCTTTTATCCGGCCGCCTCAAAGCCTCCGCCAGTGAACTCGCCCTCCGCACGCGCAGCAGGGATCTCCCGCATCCTTTCGGCAGCGTCACCGGCGGCTGGGCCTCCGTGGAGTTCAATCTCTCGGGCAACGCGACCCTCATCAACGACGACATCATTCTGCCCGGCACTTCAGCCATTCGTGAGCCGGCTCCCACTCCATCTCCTTCCAAAGATGAGATCGAGAGAAAGTTCAACGAACTGATCCCTCAGTAACCAGGGGAGCCCCCTTCCGAAGTCCTTTCCGCCCTGAACGCCGACTGACTCGCCAAAGACCTCCGCCTTGCTCCGCGATATACCTCTTCTTCTTTCTTCTTCTCGGTTTTCCGCCATGCTCCCTTCCCTTCCCATCCTCCGTCTCGGACGCGCCTACACCTCACTCGACGTCGCTGAAATTCCTCACGTCGCCACCGGCAAACCAGCCATACGCGTCAGTCAGGCCAACAGCGGCCTCATCGCCCGGGACATTCCTCTGACAAAAGACGCCCGCGCCGCACTCCGTCGCATCCCGGCAAAACAGCGCACGGAAATGGTCCGCCGCGCGGGCGCCATTTTCCAGAATGACACCCTGCCCCTCGGCGATGACGGCCAGATGCAGTCGCCTGAAGATTACGTGCTCCAACTCGCCTCCACCAGCGGCCTGCCCCATTCACTCATCCGCATGAACATGAAACGCCTCGGCGGCATCTTCGCGGACATCGAAATCATCCTGCGCGGTCTCACCCGGGGCATGGACCTCGACGTACTCGACCGTGGCTACGGCACCCAGGGTGGAGCGCCCGTCAGCTACAACTGCGTCACCGACAACCTCGCCGTCATCCTGCCAAGCAATTCTCCCGCCGTGAATGCGCTGTGGATCCCAGCCATCGCGCTCGGCGTGCCTGTCATTCTCAAGCCAGGCCGCGAAGAACCATGGACCCCGTGGCGTGTCATCCAGTCGCTCATCAAGGCCGGCATTCCCCGTGAAGCCTTTGGATTCTACCCCACCGGCCACGACGGCTCCGGTCTGCTCCTGCGCCGCGCCGGCCGCGTCATGATGTTCGGTGATGACGCCACCGTCGCCCAATACGCCGCCGATCCCCGCGTGGAAGTCCACGGCAGCGGACGCAGCAAAATCCTCATCGGCGAGGACAAGATCGAACACTGGCGCGACTACCTTCCCGTCCTCGTTGAGAGCGTCAGCGCCAACTCCGGACGCTCCTGCATCAATGCCTCCGCCATCCTCGTTCCGCGCTATGCGGAGGAAATCGCGCACGCCATTGCGCAGGAACTTCTCACCATGGTCCCGCGCGCTTCTGAAGATCCCGAGGCCCGCCTCAGCGGCTTCGCCAATCCCGCCATGCCCGAATGGATCAACTCCAGTATCACCGGCGACCTCGCCACGCCTGGTGCCGTGGACATTTCCGAAAAGCTCCGCGACGGCACCCCGCGCCGTGCCACCAGGGACGGCATGAACTATCTCCTCCCCACCGTCATTCATTGCCAGAACTTCGACCACCCGCTCGCCAACCGCGAGTTCCTCTTCCCCTACGTCAGCGTCACGAATGTCCCCCAGGCGGCCATGCTCGACACCATCGGTCAATCCCTCGTCGTCACTGCGATAACCGAAGACAAATCCTGGCAGCCCTCACTTCTCGAGTGCCCGCACATTGATCGCCTCAACCTCGGCCCCACGCCGACGAACCGCGTCCAATGGGACCAACCGCATGAAGGCAACCTGTTCGAATTCCTTTACCGCCGCCGCAGCATCGGTCTGCCAGCAGAACAGCAGGCGGCCTAAGCGGACACCTCCCAGTTGGGGAGCCAACTGGGCTCACCCCACCACTTCGCGCGGTGCGGGAGGCAGCGCTTCGAGGAAGGTCTTGCCGTAGGTCTTCGTCATGATGCGAGGATCAAGGATAACAGCGATTCCTTTGTCCTTACGCGTGCGAATGAGGCGTCCGATGCCCTGACGCAATTTGATTACAGCTTCGGGGACGCTGTATTCCATGAAGCTGTTGCCGCCGCGGTCTTCGATGTGCTCAATGCGGGCCGCAGTGAGCGGGTGATCGGGAACAGCGAACGGGAGGCGCGTGATGATGACGTTGCTCAGCGCTTCTCCAGGGACATCCACGCCGGTCCAAAAGCTCTCCGTGCCAAAGAGAACGCTGGAGATGTTTTCCTTGAAGTCAGCGAGGAGCTGGTGGCGGGGCCTGCCTTTGCCCTGCACAAGAAGCAGCCAGTTTTTTTGCTGAAGCCAGGACTCCAGGCGGGAGGCGAGGGCCTCCATGAGCTTGTAGCTGGTGCAAAGGACGAAGGCGCGACCCTGGCTCATTTCTAGGAAATGTTTGAGCCATTCTTCGAGCGCTGACTCGTAGCCTGGCGTGTTGGGATCCGGCAGCGATCTGACGAGGTAAATGCGCATCTGGTTTTCCCAGTCAAAGGGACTGCCGATCTCAACGGCGCGGACTTTTTCCGCACCGCAGCGGCGGCGAAAGTAACGTAGATTGCTGTCGCCGGTGCCGAGAGTGGCACTGGTGAGGACGCAGGTCTTTTGCCCGCTGAAGAAGAGAGCGCGCAGCAGCGGACTGACATCTACGGGCGCGGCGTGCAGACTGAGATTGCGCCCGTCTATGCCGCTGCGCTCGACCCAATAGACGTGCCCCTCGCGGCTCTGGGTGAGGAATTCCTCCAGGCCGCCGCGGACTTCACCGAAGCGACGGCCCATCTCAGTGATCTCGTTAAGCAGATTGTCGGGAGTGCTTTCGTCCTCCTCGACACTTCTGATGTGTTGCGTGACTTCCAGAAGCGCGCCGCCGAGGGTATTCTCCACCAGGCCAGGCCGGCGCACGCGGTATTCCTTCCCCGCAGGCGAGAAGCTGGCGGCCTCGCGCACGGTGTCGAAGAATTCGTCAATCTGCTGATGGAGTCGTGCGCAGGCGGTGACGGCATCCGAGCGGCGAGCAAGTGCGAAGAGCCCTTTCTGTGAACGGGGATTGTAGAGCCGGCCAAGATCGAAGCGCAGGCCGCTCTGGCTGAGGTGGAGGCCGAGTTGTTTGGCCGCAACGTTCTCGATGGTGTGCGCTTCATCTATGATGACAAAGTCGTTCGGATAGAGAAAGCCTTCGCCCTCGACTCCCAGATCTTCCTGCCCGGCGAGAAGCGTGAAGAAGAGCGTGTGATTGAGCACGATCATGTTGGCCTCTGCGGCGCGACGCTTGGCGGCCTGATAGAAACAGCCGCTCTCCGGCCCGCAGGTTTTAGGCGTGCAGGCGTGGGTCTCGCTGCAAACCTGAGCCCACACGTTAGGTGAGGGCGCGAAATCGAGGTCACTGAGCGTCCCGTCGGTGGTGTCCTGCTTCCATTTCCAGAGCGCACGGAGTTCGTCGTGCTCAGCGGTGGTGAAGAGTTCAGTGACGCCCTTCATGGCGCGGGCGAGACGACCGGGACACAGGTAGTTACCTCGACCTTTGAGCAGCACGGCGGAAAAAGGCGTGTCGGGGAGGAGCTTCTGAACAATGGGAATGTCCTTCGCGATGAGCTGCTCCTGGAGGTTGATGGTGTGCGTGGAGATGACGGCTTTCCGTCGTTGCCTGACGGCGAGGAGCGCGGCGGGCACGAGGTAGGCGAGCGATTTCCCAACGCCGGTGCCGGCCTCGACGATCAACGCGCGCTTTTTCTCCAGGGCCTGCCCCACTTCCACTGCCATGCGCTGCTGCTCGGCACGGTATTCAAAATCCTGGGACTGCGAAAGCCAGCCGTTGGCGGCAAAGGCTTCATGCATCTCCAGCGCCAGCCCGGTCAGTTCATCCGGCTCCGGCGTGACGGTGCGGGCGGCGCCTGTGGCGGCAGGTTCACGAATTTCTGGCGGGATACGGTTCAATGGCGCTCAGAGAACCCGGTTTACCCCGCTGCGCAACACTCAGCAGCGACGCGGACAGATGCGCATTCCCCCCTCTCCCACCTGACTCCACTCCCGATGATTGCGGTGCCAAACCGCACTCATTCGCAAATTGCGCTTATTTTCTCTCTTTTGCATTTTATTCTTGATTATTATGGAATTTCGGGCAACCTATGTCCAGAACTTATGAAAACCCTGCCCTCATCCAAAGTAGCATCACGAAAGGCTTCCCTCGGCCGGCGCGGATATTCTTTGCTGGAACTGCTGATGGTGGTGGCGGTATTATCCACGGTGATGGCGGCCGGCTACTTCGCGGTCACGAGTTTGACCAGCAGCGCGAAAGCCGGCAAACTGCACAGCGACGTGGTCACACTCAACAATGCGGTGCGGACTTATCTTACTCATGGAGGGAGCATCCCTGCATCTACGGATGGTCCTGCTGTTATAAACAAACTGAAATCCACCGCGAGCCGCACCAGCGGCAACCGGATGGCGGGCCTCAAGGGAACGATGCTCGATGCACGCCTCCGAGGCCAACTCATCAGCTTGGACGGCCCGGAGCGGGCGGTCTGGAACCCAACGAAGCAGCGTTTTGAATTAAGCACGAGCGGCTCTGGTTTCAGTTCATTCGATCTCGGCGCCGACCCGACTCTTGCGGAGGTGGAGGAAGAGAGGTCGGCGACACTTTCACTGGCCCAAAAGGACCACTGGGTCTGGGATTCCGGTGATTCCACCACTGCTTCGCGGGCTCCGCGGCAGATACAAACGTCCGTCGTAACGAACATCGAGCCGCCGCCGCCGGGGATCATCAGCCGGCTGGCCGCACCAGAGGTCTCCATCCCGGGAACTCTCTACGATTTCAGCGCCTTCAACCCGACGCTGACAGTGTCTTTGGTGGATCGCAACATGCCAGGAAAATCCAGACTCTTCTACTCTCTCGAAAACGGCCCGTGGATCGAATACACCGGCACTCCACTGCAAATCCCGCCGCGCTTCACGACCACACTGCGGACGTATGCCGCGGCCACTGATCCCGAAAACTATGAAGACAGCGACGAGCGAACGGAGAAATACGAGACGATTTACTTCACCGGCACATCGGCGGGAAAGTTTCATACCCCTGTAGGTGACGCTCGACTAATGACCAACCTCGGACCCGGCCAGCGCAGCGCCAATTTCAAATGGGGCGACCCCGCAACCGCCGACAAAAAGCAGAACGAACTGAATTTTTCAGGTGCCAGCTTTGCAAATGTCGCGCCGGACTCGGAATTCGTAATTGGCAGCCTGGACTACTACAACGGCACCACATTTTCCGGCACTAACGCCACAGCAGTACGAATCGCCATTGATTTGGATCTCACCACCCCCGGGGTGAAGGAGTCCCTGAATTTCACTTTCAGGCTGCAGAGCACACCAAATGCCGGCAGAAACGCCGACGCTGATGCCGACTACGTCTATATCCCGGACGTGAGCACCAACTTCCGAACGGTAATCAAAGGCCAAACATTCGCCCTCGTGCTCCGTTTCGGCGAGCACAGTCCCAACGGATTCACCACGATAGATACCTTCCATGCCCACGAGGGCAAGACCCTGCGCGGCACGATCTACGGAAGGCTCACTGCGGTGAGCAATTAAAGCCAGACGGCACGGCCGACAGTTGAGTTCCCCCGGTTGCCCCGGTGATGACCTATTCCACTCTGCGGCATGCCCTTCCCTGCCAACGATTTCGACGCCGCGCTTCTCACCCACGGAACGCCGCTGCGTCGCGCCCGCCCCGAAATCCTCCAGCTTAACACCGGAAAACTCTGCAATCTCACGTGCTCCCACTGTCACGTGAATGCCGGGCCGAACCGAAAGGAGATCATCAATTCCGAGACCGTGGACCGGGTGCTCGATTGGCTCTCCGGCACGGAAATCACCACCGTGGACCTCACCGGCGGCTCACCCGAGATGGTGCCCGACTTCCGCCGCCTCGTGACTACTGTTCGAAAGATGCCGGGCCATCGCCGCATCATAAACCGGCTCAATGCGACCATACTCAGTGAACCCGGCTATGAGTGGGTAGCGGAATTCCTCGCAGAGCATGAGGTTGAAATCGTCGCCTCCATGCCGTGCTACGAACCGAAGAACGTTAATCAGCAGCGCGGCGACGGCGTCTTTGATCGCAGTATCGCCGCCTTTCAGCACCTCAACAAGCTCGGCTACGGCCGCACGCCGGACCTTCTCTTGAACCTCGTCTATAACCCCAATGGCGCCTTTCTCCCCCCTGCTCAGGAGGAACTGGAGAACGACTACCGCATCGCCATGCGCGAGAACTTCGGCATCGAATTTCACCGGCTCTATACCATTACCAATATGCCCATCAGCCGCTTCGCTTCCTGGCTCAAGAACGACGGCCGGCTCGCGGAATACATGATGCTGCTCAAGGACAGCTTCAATCCCGGCACTGTAGCCGGTCTCATGTGCCGCAACACAATCAACGTGAGCTGGACAGGGGAAGTTTTCGACTGCGACTTCAATCAAATGCAGCAGCTACGGCTCCATCATCCAGTCACCGGCGCACCACTGATGCTCTGGGACATTGAGCCTGATTCGTTCGCCGATATCCCCATTCGCACCGGCCTTCACTGCTTCGGCTGCACCGCCGGTTGTGGCAGTTCCTGCGGCGGCGCTCTCGTCGCCGCCTGATCCAGGGCAATTCCCGCCTGGAGTTTCAAGTCCGCCTGACTACCAGAGAAATCTCATGCCCGCGCGACTGAATCCACCCGCATCCGCTTCCCTGCCGCAATTCCTCATGGGAATAGAGGGCGGCGCCACCCATACCGGCGTCATCGTGACGGACATGTCAGGGCGCGAGCTGCTTCAGTTTTCAGACGCGGCCGCCAATCAGCGCCTGATGAGTGACCGCGAACTGACCGACCTCTTTCGCACCATTGCCGCGAAGGTAAGCGCTGCCGCGCCGGCCCTTGCCGCCATGTGTATCGGTCTCGCCGGCACGCGTACGGATGCACACCGCGACCGCATCCGCAGACTCGCCGCGAAAGTCTGGCCGGGCACTCCGTGCGTGGCTACGAATGATCTGGAAACAGCACTCGCTGCCGAGCCTGTGAAGAAGGAAGCCGTCGCACGCGTCCTGGTGCTCAGCGGCACAGGATCGTGCTGCTTCGGCAGATCAGCGAAGGGAACCACCGCAAAGAGTGGCGGACGCGGCCACATTCTGGGCGACCGCGGCAGCGCCACTGATATTGGTCAGCGAGGTCTGCGCGAACTCATGGCCTCCTATGATCACACGGGCCGCTGGCCCGCCCTGGGTGCCGCAGTCCTGGACACCCTGGCCCTGAACGAACCCGAGGATCTGGACACCTGGGCAATCGAAGCCGGCAAGAAGGAAATCGCGAGCGTGGCGATAGCCGTCTTTCACGCTGCTGAGAAAGGCGACCGCCTCGCCGCTAAAATACTGCGCGATGCCGCCGACGCATTGGTTCTCGACGGACTCACCTGCGCCCGCCGCCTGACAAAGGCGGGCGAGAAAGTGCAGTTCATCTTCAACGGCAGCACGCTTCTGAAGAACCCTGAATTCTCCGCCAAAGTGAAGAAGGGTCTGCGAGCCGGCTGTCCTGGCGCCATCATCAGCCCCCTCTCACGCAGCAGCGTGTGGGGCGCGGTCGAACTGGCCCGCGCGCTCGCCTCTGCATCGCCGATTCCCAAGCCAAAAGGGCGCAAAGCCCTCTCCGGTTTGCAGACTCCCCGGGAGGTGTCCATTCCCGAGCTGACCCAACTGGCCGCTTCCCCCACGGAACAGCGCAACCCCCGCTCGCTGCATCTCGACACCATGCCGCTGGC
>JANOZA010000609.1:0-3164 GCA_031429155.1 Verrucomicrobiota bacterium
GAGCTGTCCGGCAGCCGGGTGGTGGTGACGAGACTGGAAATGGTGTAGCGGCCCGTGAAGCCGTCATAGAAGACATAGCGGTGGTTGGTCCCCGGGGGAATGGTGCCGGCCGGGGCGCTGACGGGGCCGGTGTCGGAGCCCTCATTGCCGGATGACCACACGCTGAGGTAGTAAGGGTTTTCCCAGGCGATGGCGTCTATCTCCCGGGACTGGCGCTGATACTTGCCGAAGCGGTAATCCAAAGCTCTGTCAGCACCACCGAGCCACAGCCATTCGCTGGCGGGGTTATTGGGATCGGACTTGAGCCAGCCGTAGCGCGCGGAGTAGGAATGGTTGGAGAGTTTCATGCCGGCGAGGCCGGCGGCCATCATTTCGCCGGCATCGCCGCCGCTGGCATAGGCTTTGATATTGGCTGCGTAGGCCATGCCTCGCGCCGTGCCCAGAGTGCCCGCAGCAGCCATGACGCCGGCCACCTGGGTGGCATGGCTGTCGAAGGCGGAGAGGGAGAAGGGGCCATAGGTGCCAGGAAAAAGCTCCGTGGCCGGGGAGTCCATCTGGGTGACGCGGGTGCCAAACTCCACATGGGAAGCGAGAACGCCGCCGCCGGCTTCCCAGATGCCGATGTCCTGGCCGCTGCCCGTGAGGTCCGGCGCGGGAGAGGCCCCGCCTGGCCACACGGCACTGGTGGCGATGGTCTGGGCCGCGGTGAAGTTATCGGCGGATTGCAGTTCCAGGGAGCTGCCGGAGACCCCGGTGATCTGGAGATTCCCCAGGGCCTCGCGGGCTTCCCTGGTAATGCCGGGGAAGAGCGCCTTGCGGGCACGATCCTCAGAGAGCAAAGCAGCGGCGGCTCCCCGGATCCGGGCGCGGCGGCCCTCCGGGTTGGTGTCTTCTTCGGAGAGCAAAGTGGGCACCGCAGTCTCCGCCGTTCTGAGGCCCTCGATGAGCAAAGGCCGCAGTCTGATGAGGTTTTTCCGCTCCTCGTCGCGGCGCTCGCGCTCATTCTTTGTCGCCTGCGCCGCACGTTCCGCCCGGGTCAGCAACGGCTCCTTGCGACACGCATCCCGGCCCACCAGCATCTCCTCGTAGTCGCTCACGCCATCACCGTCGGTGTCGCGGGCTTTGTCATTGGGATCGAACCGGTAGTCCCTGTTCGTGGCGCGCTGGCACAGCAGCCACAGATCGTCCCAGCCGTCCGGATCGTACTTCAGGGAGTTGAGCCAGACTTGCCGCACCTGCTCAGTGTAGAGGGCAATTTCTTCGTCCGTGGGAACCTCCACAAGTGCCACGGCTGCGGGAGCCGGCAGCGGCGCGGCGAGTTGAGCGGCTGTTTGCGCGGCGAGGGGAGCGCAGGTGAGGAGCAGCGTCGCTGCCCGGCAGAGGAGTTGACGGGGTGTGGTGTTCATTTGGTTTGGAGTGTCGGATTGGGAATGACAACCAACACTGCGGACTGTGGCCGGGTCCGCGCCACCTGTAAAACAAGAGGCGCGGACCCGACCACGCGCCAGACCGGGCACAGGCAAGCGCCCCTCAAACGAACGCGGCGAGCCGCGCCCATTTGGGGCGCAGCTGCGTTGTCGTTTGAGGGGCTTTGGTAAACTTGCCTGTTTTGGTCTGGCCCCCGCAGCTTGAGCTGCGCTAAAGAGGTCGCCCTCCCGGTATTGTAAAAGATCGGAAGGGCTATGGAGGAGGAAGTCATAGCAAATCAGCCTGAAATGGGAAGCATTAATTTCAGAATCTCATTGGCTCCTGAAACCAGCGGCAGTTTGGCCGATGCAGGTTGATTCCCCGGAACCGGGGGGAGTATCTCTGGCGGCGAACCCATTTCGCTGGGTTGACAGCAAAAGCGGCGCATTGCCGAAGGAGCCTCAGTCTTGCGCCAAAACGCCCTGATTTGCGCACGACGACGGTGACGGGTACCCCGCCGACCATCAATATCTTCGCAATGAAACGACTATCCTTCGCCGCGCAGGATGGACAGTGGCGGATGGCTGGCGACGCCGCGGCTGAGAAACATGCCAAGCAATGCGGTGAGCGCACAGACAAGACCCACGGCGGCGGTGAGCGGCCAATACCAGGTGTCGAAGGGAATCTTGAAGACGCGCGTGGCGAGCAGCCATGCGAATCCCATCGAGAGCAGCGCGCCGGTGAGCGCGGCGAAGAGTCCGAGCAGCAGATACTCGCAGATGAGGATGCGGCGGATTTGGGAACGGGACGCGCCCAGTGTGCGCAGGAGAACGCTTTCCTCCAGCCGGTCGCGCCGCCCGGCGAGGAGCACCGCCACGACGATGACGAGGCCGGTGAAAACCGTGAGCAGCGAAAGTGATCGCACGAGCCATGCGCCGCGCTCGATCATCTTCTCCACGATCTCCGAGATGGCGGCGATGTCGAAAATCGTGATGCCAGGAACAGCAGCGGTCAGCGCGCGCTGCACGCGGGCGCCATGGGCCGCATCGGTAATGCGGGCACCGGCGGCCCACGTCACCGCGAGGCCAGGCGGGATGCGCTCTTTGATGAGAATGGCGAAGTTTTCGAGCATCTTCTCGATGTTGGACTCGTGCAGCTCCTTCACGATGCACGGCAGTTCTTTGCCGCCGTGATTGAAGGTCACGCTGTCGCCAGGTTTCACCTTGAAGCCCTCCGCGAGGTTTTTCTCCAGCGAGATGCTGAGCGGCTGGCCGGGCGCAGATTCCGGCAGCGCCGGATCCCACGAGGCGCGGTAGAGGTTGGTGAGGAACCATCCGCCGACGCGCTTCTTGCCTTTCTCCTCCTGGAGTTCGCTGAGCGATTTCCCGTTCACGCTCTGGAGAGCGAGCAGCGCGATGGGAGCTTCTCCCATGACTTGAGCGCCCTCGCCGGTCATGATTTTGGAAGCGGCGGCCCGTTTTTCCGGCGGGATATTGATGACGAAAAAGTTCGCCTTCATTTTCAAATCCCAGCCATCGAGGTAACGCGTGAGCATGGACTGCGTGAGGAGCGTGGAGAGGGTCATGGCCACCCCCGTGCCGACACTCAGGAGAAAGAGCAGCGTCTGATTCCGCGGGCGGTAAAGTCCCGCCAGTCCCTGGCGCAGCGTGAACGGCCACCACGGCCTGACGACTTGCCTTACGCAGGTCATGAGAAGTTTGGCAACGCCAGCGAGCAGCAGAAGCCCGACGGCTAGC
>JANOZA010000610.1:0-5261 GCA_031429155.1 Verrucomicrobiota bacterium
CTATGGCGGCGCGGCGTACATTTACACACTGAACACGGCTGCGGGCACCTGGTCGGCCACGCCGCAAAAGCTGCCGGTCACAAACCTGGCGGATCATGCCACGTTTGGCAGTGATGTGACGGTGGAGGGCAGTCGCATGGCTATCGGGGCCAGCAGCGCGGACAGCATCGGCAGAGTTTTTACCTACACGCGCAATGCCGGTGGGCTGTGGGTGGAGGATGGAAATTTCACACGCGGCGATCTCACGGCCACGCCATTCTTCGGCGAGCGCGTGGTGCTGAATCAGGGCCGGCTCGCCGTGTCCGCCGGGAATTCCAGCGCTGCGGGGCGCGTGTTTGTCTATGCCGAGGGTGTGACCCTGCAGGCGACCACGGGCGACAGCTATGCACTCTCCGCCACGAATGCTTCCATGCTGGGCACGGTGCTCAGCGAAGCGGGCGCAGTGCCGGTGACATTCGAATATGGCCTCACCACGGCCTACGGCCAGACGGTGGCGGCCAATCCCGGCACCTTGCAGACGTCCGGCACCGCGCAGCAGGTGTATGTCTCCGTGGCCTATCTGCTGCCGCAGACCACCTATCATTACCGCGTGCGGGCAGGCAGCGCCGCGGGCCAGGACCGGACGTTCACCACCCTGGCGTTCAACCCGGACCTGCCCAATGCGGTGGATGCGCCGCAATTGAACTGGGACACCTACAGCAGCTACGGCACCTGGCAGCGCCAGACGACGACCAGCTTTGACGGCAGCGATGCGGCGCGCAGCGGCAGCATTCCGCACGGGCAGAACACGGTCATCCATACCACCATCACCGGCCCCGGCTCGTTCAGCTTCCGCTGGAAGGTCTCGTCGGAGTTGAATCACGACTATCTGCTGCTCGCCGTGAACGGAGCCGTGCAGCGCAACATCAGTGGTGAAACGGCATGGGAGCAGGTGACCTACGACATCCCCCCGGGCCGCTACATCTTCACCTGGTTCTACAACAAGGACGCCAGCGGCTCCGCCGGCAGCGATGCCGGATGGCTGGATACCGTGGTGTGGACCCCCGCGTCCGGCACCGCCGCCTGGAATGCCTGGCGCACCGCGCAGTTTAATGCCGCACAGCTCAACGATGCCAACATCAGCGGCCCCACCGCCGATCACGACCGCGATGGCCTGACGAATCTCGCCGAGGCCTATTTCGGCAGCGCGCCACTCAGTGCCACGCCGGGACAACTGACGCCGCAGCGCCTCGACAGCGGGCTCTACGTGTCATGGCAGGAACCGAATTCCGCCAACGGCGTCACCGCGGCACCGGAGTGGTCCCCGGACGGCCAGACCTGGCTCACGTCCGGCCAAAGCGCCCCCGGCATCGCCGCGCGCACCATCACCGTGACGTTCGCGCCGGCCGCAGCGACAAACTTCACATTCACTGCGCGCCTCGATGCCACCGGCCAGCCGCGCGCGATGCTGCGGCTGCGCTTTCGGATCATTCCCTGAGCGCTGGTCGAAACGCCGGCAACCTGCCGCCGAGCCGAGGGAGGAGAGCCAGCGGAGGGCCGCGGCCAGCAAGGCGGGTCACCTGTTCTTTTGCTCCCAGCGCTGCTGCATTTCCCTGGCCGTCAGGCGGCGCGCCGCATTTCCATCCAGAGACTGGTTCGAGAGCAGTTCGGCTTTACGCTGCAGTTCTCCGACCGATTGAGTGGCGACCTCCAGTGGCCAGAGGCGGACGAAGCTGTCGTTGCTGGTGGTGGCGAGGGTGCGGCTGTCGGCGGAGAATTGCACCGCAGAGATGCCGCCGGGATGCTGCATGGGAATGGCCAGCGGGCGGGCAGTGGCAGCATCAAGGAGGTTAGGCTCGCGACCGCTGCCGGCGATGGCGAGCAGGCGGCCATCCGGACTGAACTGCACACTTCCGGGCGGTGTGCTGAGCGTGAGCGGCGTGCCGACGGGAGTGCCGTCCGCAGCGTGGAAGAGTCTCACCTGGGCGTTTTGCCCGATGGTGGCGACACGCGCGCCGTCGGGGCTGAACACGGCGTCCGCCACGTCGTCTTCATGCCATGCGATCCATCGCTGGGCACCGGACTTCGCGTCCCATGCGGTGAGCGGGCGGGGGAGTTGTTTCCAGCCGCCGCAGGCGGTGAGGATGGTGCGTCCGTCCGGGCTGAAACGGGCGCGGGTGAGGGAGAACTCATGCTTCCATTCGCGAATGAGTTGGCCGTCGCCGGTAGAATAGAGGCGGGCGGTGCCGTTGACGCAGGCGGTGACGAAATGTTTGCCGTCCGGGCTGAACTCTGCGCCGCGCAGTCGGTCGGGGTGCTTCAACGGAGGGACGAGCAGGGCGCCGGTTTTCAGATCATAGACGAGAGCCACTTCCTCGACGGCGGTGGCGTTGATGATGCGAGTGAGCGCCGTGGATTTGGCGCGGAGAAAGGCGGTGAGCGGGTCGCGTCCGGCTGCGGGCGGTTCGCCGCAGATGAGCACGCGATCGAGCGACTTTGTGAAATCCGTGCGAGTGATTTTCTGGACGTGCCCGCTGGTCTGGATGCGCTGCCGGACGTCGCCGGTGGAGAGATCGAGAACGGTGACTTCATGGCCGTCGGAAAAGATTCCGAGGTTCTTTTTCGCGTCGAGCAGTAGCGGGAAGCCCGGCGAGGAAATGGGGCGCTCGTGTTGCACGGACGTTCCTTCCCAGCGCTGCAGGCTGCCGGAGGTGGTGAGGGTGAGCCATTCCTCTGGTGAGGCTCCGCGGGCGAGCATGGATATGCCTGGCGCCTTTTTGGCTGGAGTGTTGTGATCGAGCCCCGCGTGCGCGCCGCCGTGCAGGGGCAAACGATAGAGGCGCACGGTGCCGTCCAGCCCCGCAGTGAGCAGTGAGGCTCCGTCCGGGGAGAAGCGCACGGATGAGATCGCCTGACTCTGCCACAGGGCGGGGGCGGATGGCTGTCGCGCGGGCAGATCCCAGAGACGCAGTTGTCCGCCGGCGCTGGCGGTGGCGAGTTGCCGTCCATCGCGGCGGAACGCCACGCGCGCTGCCGGGCGACCCAGTGCCAGGCTGTGCAGGGAGGCAGCGGTTTCACACTCTACGAGGGCGACACTGCCGCCGGTTGAGCCTGCGGCGAGCTGCTGACCGGAAGCATCGAGCGAGAGGCTTGCGATATTGGAGGCCCCGCCGTCCCAACGCAGCGGAGGCGCGGTGAAGTCCGCCGTCTTCCAAAGATAGGCCCACTTGAAAGAGGCCCGCGCCGCGATGGTCGTCCCATCGCCGCTGATTTGCAGCGAATCCAATTCCCTCGCCTCCCGGCACGAGGTTTCCAGCACCGCGCCGGACTGCGCGTCCAAGAGGTAGAGCACGGACTTTTCGTCGTCCGCGCGCTCTGCCAGAATGAGGCGACTGCCATCCGGCAGGTAGGCCGCGTCCGCGACGTGCTGGTCGTGCAACACGCGCAGGAGCCGGCCATCGGCAGCATCGCGCTCCTCCACCTTCAGCGGTGTAGGCGCCAGCAGCCGCGTGCCGTCGGGATGAAAAGCGATCAGCGGATAGGCCCACATCGTGCTGCCGATCTGAGCGCCGGTCGCTGCATCCCAGAGGGAGGCCCAGGCTTTGTCCGACCAGAGCGCGAGGCGCGTTCCTGTAGAGTTCCAGTGCACGCGTTCAATGCGCCAGCCGTGCTCCAGCCGGTGCAGCAGCGCCCCGCTGGCCGCGTCATAGACGAAGGCCACGCCGTCATCGCAGCCGGCGAGCACCTTGCTGCCATCCGGGCTGAACACCGCGTCCTTCGCCTTGCCGGCATGAAACCACATCTGTGCCGGCGCCGGACTTTGACGCACGATGGATTGATAAAAGCTCCGCAGGGCATGAGCCGAGCCGGGAGTATCCCGCTCCTCCAGACGGATCGCCTCTGCCAGATGCAGCAGGCCGGTGAAGGATTCGCCGTCATCCACCATCTGCTCAGCGCTGAGTTGATGCAGCCCGATGATTTGCTGCCGGTTTTCCTCCGCGCTCTTTTGCAGTCGCAGCGAAAAAACGGTCGCCCCAACGGCGATGACGGTCACTGCCAGCAGCGCGATGGCGCTCACCGATGCGATGGCGGGATGCCGCCGCGCCCATTTCCAGAGTCGCTCCACGGTGCCCGCGGGCCGCGCGCGGATGGGTTCGTTGCGCAGCCAACGCTGCAAGTCATCGGCCAGCGCGAGTGCGGAGGCGTAGCGTTTGGCCGGCTCCTTTTCGAGGCACTTGAGGCAGATGGTTTCGAGATCGCGGTCCACTGACTTCACGATGGAAGTCAGCCGGGCGGGAGGCTCGTCCGTGACCTTGCGGATGATCTCCAGGCCGCTCTCTCCTCGGAATGGCGCGCGGCCCGTGAGCAGTTCATAGAAGATCGCGCCGAGGCCATAGACATCTGCGGCGGTCGTCACCTGCGAGAGCTTTCCCGCTGCCTGCTCCGGCGGCATGTAGGCGGGCGTGCCCATCATCTCCACGCTGCGCGTCAGGTGGCTGTCGGACTCCATTAGCTTCGCGAGGCCGAAGTCGCTCACGAGCGGCTCGCCGGATTCATCGAGCAGGATGTTGGCTGGTTTCAAATCGCGGTGCAGCACGCCGCGCTGGTGCGCGTAGTGCATGGCCTGCGCGGTCTTCACCATGATCTCTACCGCCTCGCGTTCGCCCACTTTTGCGCCGCTCAGCGAGCGCCCGTCCGGGACGTAGCGCATGGCGAGAAACGGCTGCTCCGCGTATTCGCCGAACTCAAACACCGGCACGATGTGCGGATGGTCCAGTCCCGCCGCCGCTGCGGCTTCGACTTTGAAACGCGCCGCAAATCCCTTCGACCCATCGCCGCTGCTGTGGAGCAGCTTCACGGCGACCGTGCGACCCAGGCTCACCTGCCGCGCGCGATAGACCACGCCCATGCCGCCGCGGGCGACTTCTTCGAGCAACTCATAGTCGCCAAAGAACCGCAGCACCTCCCCTTCCGCCGCCGGCGCGCTGCTTCCCGCGGCATCCATGCCGAAGCTTTGGAACAAACACGCCCCGCACAGCCCGTCCGCCGCAGTCGCGGAAATGGCCGCGCCGCAGGTCTCGCAGACCGCGGCGGCATCGGGGTTCGGGAAATGTTGGGTCTCCGGCATGAATGCGCGCAGGCTAGCAGCCTGTCGGACTTGAATTCCAGACCATCCAATTTCCGTTTCGGTTTTTCATTGCCGGCGGGGTTCGTGAGGCTGCGGTCCGTTTTCGGGCGGCGGCGGGGGTTTTTGGCCTGTGTCGTGGCCGGGTGGCGTTCTT
>JANOZA010000611.1:0-9181 GCA_031429155.1 Verrucomicrobiota bacterium
GAATTGCGTATCCATACTTCTCGCCAATGTTTGATTCCGACTTGACAGGGCGCGGCACTTTGTAACCCACAGGAATGGAGTTTGGATCCTGCTCTCGAATCGCCTCAACGATTTCGTCACATATTTTATACAGATCCTCGAACGCGTTAATTAGCAGCGACTTATTCCTGACGCCACTGACAACAGTAGTTTCACTTCCAGCGGCGAAGGCACGTATGCGCTCGACTACGCGATGGACACCGCAGAGGCGGACAGCGCCGCGGTGCTCACGGCGCTGCGCAGCATCCCCTCCGTCAGCATCACCGGTGACCCCGAAGACCTGTTCTGGATCAAAGAGGGCATCTATGCCAACGCCACGCAGAACGGCGGGGAGTGGAACCGCCGGGTGGCCTTTGAATGGATCGAGCCCGCCGCCGACGGCAGCGTGCGGCGCATTCATGCGAATGCCGAAGGCAGCATCTCCGGCCACAGCAGCCGCACGGCCTCCGTGACGCCGAAGCACAGCTTCCATCTGCGCTTCAAAGCGAAGTATGGCCCTGCGCAGCTTTCCGCCCCGGGCCTGTTCCCCGGCATTGCCGCCGATACTTTCGAGCAACTGGAAATCCGCACGCCGGTCCACGATTCCTGGACGGTCGGCAGCCCATGGCATTCCAACCGCGCCAGCGCCCGCTACGTGACCGATGCCTATGCCTCCACCCTGCTGGGTCAGCTTGGTTATCCGACATTCGCCCGCCGCTTCATCCATCTTTACCTCAATGGCCTCTACTGGGGAATCTATGAATTGATTGAGCCCGTGGACCCGCTCATGGTGGCCCGCACCTTCCCCCCTGCTGCGGACCCGGCGGCTCCCGGAGCCGGAAAGAGCGACATCATCGGTGCCTCCGACGACAGCCAGGGCGGGGAAATCGCTGGCAGCAAAGTGGAGTGGAATGCGGTGCGCAGTGCGGCGTGGAGGCTTCCCCGCCACACGCAGGACGGGCTGCCGGTGGACGAGGCATGGGACATGGTTGGCGGGCGCGTGAGCCTGGAGAGCCTCATTGATTACATTTTCGCCAATGTCTGGATGAATAACCTCGACTGGCCCTCGCACAACTACCTCATCGCCCGTCGCCGCACGGAAGACGGAAAGTTCCACTTTCTGAGCTGGGACGCCGAGTTCTCCTTTCGCAAGGATCGCCCTGTGAATGAGAACACTCTCGCCCGGGTCCACATCGCCACTGACGGTCCCGGCTGGCTCTTCCTTAAACTCTGTTACCATCCGGACTTTAGAGCGCTGGTGCGCGCCAGGCTGGATACCATCACCGCCGAGGGCGCTCCCCTCACCGTCGCGGCATGGCCCGGCTATGACTCGCTGGCGGCCACTTTCAGCCCCGTGCTGGAAGCCGAGTCCGCGCGCTGGGGCGACGCATGGCGCACGGTCCCTTATCACCGCGCGGACTGGCAGGAGAATCTCAATGCCCTGCGCGATACCTTCCTTCCCGCGCGCACGGAAGCCTTTCGTCAGCAGGTGCTGGGGGAACTCACGGGCGTGGAAACGCAGATCGCTCAGTGGGAAGCGGCCCGCGCCCTCGCCGCTGCCAATGCCGCCGCAGGCATCCCTGACCACGGCGATGACGACGTAATCACAGAGACCGTCGCCGAAGCCGGCCCCCTCGACACGGATCGCGACGGACTCCCTGACGAGTGGGAAACCGCCAACGGCTACGACCCGGAGAATGGCGACGACGCCCTCGCCGATTCCGATGCCGACGGCCTGAGCAATATCGAGGAATATCTTGCCGGGACCGATCCGCACGATCCTGCCAGCAACCGTCCGGAAACGGCGAATCCCGGGGTGGACCTCTTCACATCCCTGGAGCCCCACGCCGCTCCTTAGTCCTCTGTCATCCTTGAGTTTTCACTTTTCAAATTTCTCATGCATTCCCGTTTCCTCTCCCTGCTCCTTGGTCTCACTGTGGCGACTGTCTGCACTGGCACCGGCGATTGCCCCTGCGGCGATAAAACCTCCGCCTCCTGTACGATAGATAACCCCGGAGGCGGGTCCGCAGGCGGCAGCGGAACTTCCAATCAGTTTGTCAAAATGACCGGCGGGGCCAGCACCAGTATCATTACGCTGCATCCTGGCACCAACAAAGTTACCATCCCCACCGGTTTTGGCCGCAACACCGACGGCACCGTCACTTTCACCATCGTGGCCGATGCTGCCGGCACCGCACTGCCGTCCAATTCGTTGACTTATCTGGATATTTATTCCGGCGGGATGCCCGTTTATTACGGACCGCTGCCCACGACAATTACCTGGGGCGACGGGACCGGGACCGGGATTACCGCCACCGGCACGGGTTCCGCGACGGCGACTGCCACGGGGGGCACTGTCCTCACTTCGGATTACCAGGGCCTGCTCTACACCGACGGGGACAGGCTTTCGGCGGCTATCTCAGATATCCGTCTGGCCCCGGATGTTGGTAAAGGCAACGGGGACGACAAGAAAGACCCGGCCCCGCCTAAGCCTCCTAAAAAGGACCCGATAGACCGCGGTCCCGGCGGCGGCCTTCCGCAGCCGCCAAAAATAGAATGCAGTGAGCTTCCGGAATCGGTGCTCAGAACCTTGCCAGACGAAATCTGCCCCAGCCCCCCCGCTGCATACGGTCCAAAAGTTCCCGCAGTCCACGAATTCACTTGGAAAGGCGGCCCGCGCAGTGAGTACACCAATCCTGGAGGAACCGTGCGGCGTATCCTTCACCAGGCCGGAATGGCGGAACTCAACATGGACAGTGCGGCGGAGGAACTCACCCTGAGCTACTACGCGAACGGAGCCTTCGATGCCACCTCCCTGCAATTTCCACCCGTGCCCGCAGCCGTCCCGGTGGCGACCCTCCTTTATTCCCGCCCCCTTGGCCTGAGCGTGAACAGTACATTCATGCTCGATGGCGACCACAATCCGGTCGAAGGAGGATGTTCTTTTTTGCCGGAGCAGGGGGTGCGGGTTGCCTGGCAGCACGCCGGCGTGACCGGTGCAGTGGCGGTCGAGGACCGGTACTCGTTTTATTATCCACTCAGTGACGGCAGCGGGACGCAGGAACTCCACTGGGCAGTCGTCCGCCACCATCCGGCGACGCTCGACGCGGCCAACGCGGCCAAACATATCACCCGGGGCGTCTCGTGGTCTTCGTGGAAAGCCAGCGACTCCACCGATACCCTCAAGCAGCGTACGGATGTCATCGAGGAGATCGAATTCTTTGCCGGCGGTGCCAGCACCGTCGTCCGCCGGGAACTGCTGCGCTACAAGTTCATCCCCGGCATCGGCGACCGTCTCATCGAGCGCACAGTCTATCCTCAGACCGGAGAGTCGCTGACCTCCAGCTACCTTTGGCAAGAGAGCGGTGACTTCAAAGGCGAGCGCAAGCTGACGGTCAGCCCCGAAGGTTCCTGGAGCGCAGATGTCTATACCAGGTCCGGCACTACGTGGGACTACACCCACGTCACTTACCGCCCCTGGAAGGACGGGATCAGCGCCCCTGCGGAGGGGAACATCACCACCAGCTACCTGGGTTCCCATAACGCCGTGGTGTCCACCGTGCGCACCTACACGAATGGCAAACTCACGATGGTGGAGGAAAAGGGGCCCGGGGGCGGCGACGCCATCTCCCGCACGGAATACTCGTATGCCGCCAACACCTCTTACACCTACACCTGGGAGAAGCGCTGGATTGATGTCTCGAACTACATGGCCACCTGCACGGCCCGCTTCGCTTTGGATCACACGAACTTCGTTTGCCGCGGCAAAGTGGCGATGCGCGCTGAAATGAAACGGAATCAGATGCCGGGGATCGGGGACGTCTGGACGGACAATACCAACGTCCTGCGCCGCACGGAATACGCCTACACCCTCGTGAACTCCGCCGCTGCTCCGCAGAGCCTCGCGGTTTTCTCCGGTGAACTGTTCCTGATGACCACCGCCACGGAGGACACCACCCGGTACCCTCGTTTCCTTTCGGAGCAGTGGAACCAGTTTCCGACCCGCCGTCCGGTGAAGTCCGTCCGCTACATCAAACCGTCATCAACCGCCGGCCAGGAAGTGATCGGCCTCTCCGGCCAGACCTACGACACCTGGGGCCGCCTCACGGAAGCCACCTCCAATACCTTTGTCGTCGAAAACCATGAATATGCCGAAGTGAACAGTGGCAGCTCCACGCTCCTTTTTTCCCATACCATCACGGACCGCACCGGGCAGAAAACCATCACCTGGCAGGATTATCTGGAACGGGAGGTGCAGCGGGTGGATTACATTCTGCCGGGAGTTGCTAACAGCCCGCCGGAGTTTTCAAAAAATGAAACCGTGACGGACACCGTCTTCTCTCCGCGCAGCGGCGGGGGCTTGACCACTACGGTCACCGTCAACTCGCGCTACCTGGGGGGAGCATTGGCGGGGGAATCCCGGGTAACCTCTCAGAACGCCGACCGAATCGGACGCATCCGGTCTTCCACCGCCACCACGGGTGAGGTGTCCGCCTACGCATACAGTGGTCTCGTCACCACGGTAACGGGCCTCGTCCTGAATGCTGCCGGCACCGGCAGCACGGAAGGCATTCACCGCCGGGAAATCCGCTACCGGGACGGACGCCCGGCTCAGGTCTATGGCGCGAAGGTCTCGCCGCAGTGGTATGACTACGGCGTGGACGATCCATTTGCCACCACGCAGACCGTCACAGGGGCCACGGCAACCAGCACTTCCGGAAAATTCGACACGGCTCTGCCAACGGCGGATTCCACCACCGCCGTGATCACTTATAGCGACGGTCTCGGACGCACGTTCATACAAAACCGCCGCCTCGCGCCCGGACTCAGTCCGGTGGACCTCTCCACCAGCTATGGTGACGATGGCCGCCTGCTGTTTCAGGAGGAACGCACCACCGGGGAAGGGAACGCCGGACTCAAGCGCTACGGCAAACAAACGCTCACCTGGGATGCCGGAAATGGGGAGTGGATTTCCGCTGCCACCACCACCCTCGTCAACGGAGCGACGACAACCGAACACTATCCGTCGGAGACGCTTTCCCGTTATGCCAAGATCAATAACCGCTGGACGAGCATAACCCGGACCAGGCGCAAGGACAGCAGCGGCACCCCGGAATTCCTCAGCAGCCGGCACGAGGAGATCGGCCCATGGCCCATCGGAGGGCCCAGCGGCTCCCTGCAGTGGAGCAGCAGTAAATCCTGGCGCGGTGACAATACCAATGGCTCCGGCACGCCTGCCGCTGCCAATATCACTTATGTCTGGCGCGACCGCGCCAAAGTCCGCACGGAAACGACAACCGCGGACTGCATGACCGCCAGTTCCACCAATACCTGGAACGGCCTGCTCTATGAAAGCTTCGACGGCACCTGCGGCGGGCTGACCCTTTACGACTACACCGGCCTGCGCGAAGTGAAGGCCGTGCGGGATCCGAGGCTGGGCGGCACTTCCACGAATCCGGCAGACGGGAAGTGGTCACTCATCAGCATCGAAGGCAGCACCGGACGACGCACGGCCTACCGTCAGGTGGGGGTCCTGCCGGCGGTCACGGCCACCATGGCCTACACTTATTATCCGGCGTCCGACTGGCGCAGCGGTCGTGTTTCCTCGGAGACGAATGCCGCCAATGAAGTGACGTGGTACAGTTACGACGATGCCGGGCGCACCACCTACACGTGGGGCACGGCAGGATACCCGAGTGCCTACACCTACGATACTCAGGGGCGGCTGACCCAGCTTCGCACCTACCGCTCGGGCACCTGGAATGATGCGGCTTTGGCCGCCGCCACCTTTGGCACTGCTGCGGAGTTGACGCAGTGGACTTATGACAATCCCACCGGTCTGCTGACGACCAAAACTTATCATGACTCCAAGGACACTCTTTATACCTATCATCGCGACGGCAGTCTGGCCACGCGCGCATGGGCTCGCGGGGTGAATGGCGGCACGGTCTCGGGCAGCAATCCCCGCCTGACCACCTCTTACGGCTGGAGCGGCCTTGGGGAACTGACGTCCATCAATTACAACGATGCGACTCCGGATGTGGCGTTCACTTACAACGCGCACAACGGCTCCACTGCCACCATGAGCGACGGCACGGGCACGCGTACCTACACCATGAGCACGGATGGCCGCATGGATTTGGAAAGCCTGGCCTTCGCGGACGGCAGCACCGGCGTGGTGGACCCGGCATGGGACACGCACCGGCGACGTTATTCCATTTCCGGCAAGGTGGATGCTGAAACCAACCGGACCACTCCACAGTTCTGGTCCTATTCTGATTCCGGGCGTATCAGCCTGATCACTGCGGGCAGCCGCAGTGTGGGCTTTGGCTATCAGAACAGCACCAATCGCGTGGCCCTGCGCCAGTATTTGAAGGACACCACCCAGGTGGTGGAAACCATCGAGACGCTCGACTCTGAGAACCGGATTCAGTACATGACAAACCGCAGCGGGAGCACTAAAGGTGCCACCGTGTTCGCCAGCCACAGTTACACCTTCGACGACGCCGACCGCCGGGACACCGCCAGCCGTGAGGACGCTACCTATTGGGACTACGACTATGCCGAGCGTGGCCAGGTGACCGCCGCCCGGAAGAAGCTCAGCGGAGGCACGCTGCTCGCCGGCATGGAGAGCACCTACGCCTACGATGACATCGGCAACCGTGAGACCTGGACCAGCGGCGGCGGTCCCACAGGCAGCACGGACTCCCGCACCGTGACCTACGCCAGCAACGACCTTAATCAGTACACCGGCCTGACTTACAATACCCGCAGTTTCGATGTCATCGGGCGCGCCGCGACGAACGAGGCGGTGACGGTGAACACCGTTACTCCCTTCGAGCAGGTAATCACCCCGAACATCCTCGACCAATTCCGCGCTGCTGTCACCGCCGGCTCCGGAACCAACAGCACGGGCGGATACGAGAATGTGAACGTCCAGACCGGCGGCGGCACGAACCTGGAATACAGCGGCCTCAAATGGGTGCCTGCCACCACCACCAGCCCCACCTATGATCACGACGGCAATCTCAAAACCAGCGGGCGCTGGACTTATTACTGGGATGCCGAAAACCGCCTCGTCTATGTGAACCGGGCGGCCAACACCGCGGCCAGTCACATCGAACTGAACGTGGCCTTCACCTACGACGGCTACAGCCGCCGCTCGGAGAAAATCGTCAGCACCTACGTCAACACCGGCACCGCCAGTGTCATCACGGAAGTGCTCCGCGAACGCTACCTCTACGACGGCTGGAACCCCATCGGCTCCTGGCGCCTCCAGCCCCCCGACACCGAGAACACCTCGCCCTGGTGGAAACTCCACCAGACCTACATCTGGGGCCCCGACGTGAGCGGCTCCGCCCAGGGCGCCGGCGGTGTCGGCGGCCTGCTCATGATCCTCGACGCCTCCCAAACCAACGGCGGCTGGTTCCCCTGCTACGACGGCAACGGTAACATCATGGCCCTCGTGGACGCCGTCGCCAGCGGCACCGCCACCGCCCTCTACGACTACGATGCCTTCGGCAACCCCACCCGCATGAGCGGCACCGCCGCCAGACTGAACCCTTTCCGCTTCAGCACCAAGTTCACTGACGACGAGACGGAGTTGGTTTACTACGGATACCGCTACTATGACCCGGCGATGGGAAGATGGCTAAACAGGGATCCGATTGGGGAGGATGGCGGGAGTAACCTTCTGCAGTTTGTTGATAACTGCCCTGTTATGTATGGGGACAACCTTGGCTTGGAGATGAGGTGGATCAAAGAAAGAACATTGCGTTATATCGGCCGCATCGACTTCCGGAAGGGATATATAGGTAGGACGGGTTATATCGACTATTGGGAAATGCAGGATACGTTCCGCCAAGAGCAAGCCACCGCCCCTCAGCCGCCAAATCCGGCACCACCAATGGCTCCCCGGGGTATTCCGAAGTCCAGACCTAGCCCAGCACCCGCGCCATCTGATGGAGGCATTCCCGAAGGATCGCCTAATGACTCCCCGCCGGAAGGAAGTAGGCGCTCGGCCCATTATGGATTAGGATGTTCGAAAGGGGACCCCGCTAAACTTATTGGTCTTCCATCTTTTGCCTTTTACGACGGTTTTGGAAAACAGATCTCTATCGATACTGATGGGCCCCAAAGAGACGACGAGGAATTCGGCGACATTGATGACGCGATTGATTATTTCGTTCCGAAAGCTGTGATTTTCGGGTTAAGACAGGTTTTCAAAGGTGGTCTTTGGACGTCGGGTTCTGCCGAGGTGAGTCAGCAGTTCAGCTGCTGCGAATGCTGGCCTGACGGCCTATGGCGATATGGTCGCACTAGAACTCAAACTGAAAAAGTGCCTAATGGAGGAATGGGTACTACAGGAAATAAACGCGGAGAGTCTTACCTGTTTGACGGAGCAACCCAACTTCCCCTCCTTCTCGAAATGATGGCTGCAACCGCGAAGAATCTTCCTGGCAGGGTGCTGATGCACGGATGCACGGGCGTAAAGTAAAGAGCCTCTTTCCTACATCCATGAAACGGAGAAAACTTATTCGACACATAATCGCACCTTATCTGATCTGTGATGGGGTAGCCGACATATCACTTGGAGTCGGGGCTGTGGCCGCTGAAGCGAAGGGGCCTGATTGGCGTTGGGAACGATTAGTTGCGGTGTTGTTCGGAGCCTTGCTGGCGCAATACAATGAGAAACTGGAGGCGTGCACCAAGTCCAAGAATGAGCCCCAAAAAGAAGAGCTAAGACGATTGATGGTCACTACCGCTTTTAAGATGTGGGTTAATTGTAGAAACAGCAACGTTACGGAAGTCGATAGTCTTGTTAAAACACATATTTCGACCGTTGCCCGCTGGGTAGGAGATTCCGCCGACTCTCGCCTATCGGATCCGTTGAGTTGGCTCTCAAGGAATTGGGAAAAGCCGCTGTCTCTTTCTGACAGCGAGTGGCGTATTCCTGAAGGCAGGCTAAGTAGAGATGATTACGATGTCCTGAGGGTCGCGTTTGATCAATTCAGAAAGGGGAGCTAGCAGCCTGTCGGACTTAGCCCGCCCCGGTTCAGATGCCTGGAAAACCTGGAAATAATAACGGGGCTGCGCGGATCATTCCTGGCCCTGAGGCTGCGGAAGTGCTATAGGACCTGCATGGCCGCCCGATTCATCACCG
>JANOZA010000612.1:0-3539 GCA_031429155.1 Verrucomicrobiota bacterium
GGCCAGGAACACGCTAAGAAGGTGCTCTCCGTGGCGGTGTACAACCACTACCGCCGCGTGCAGCAGAAGATGGAGGAAGAAGAACACGGCTCGCCGTTTCACCGTGCTGCTCAGAAATTCCCTGACGTCGAGATAGAGAAAAGCAACGTGCTCCTGCTCGGCCCTACCGGATGCGGGAAGACACTGCTCGCCCGCACCCTCGCCCGCATGATGGGCGTGCCTTTCACCATCGCGGACGCCACGACCCTCACGGAAGCCGGCTACGTCGGCGAAGATGTCGAGAACATCATCCTTCGCCTGCTTCAGGCATCGGACTTCGACGTGCGCCGCGCGGAGATGGGAGTCATCTACATTGATGAAATAGACAAGATCGGGAAGAAGGGCGAAAACGTCAGCATCACCCGCGACGTCTCCGGCGAAGGCGTGCAGCAGGCGCTTTTGAAAATACTTGAGGGCACCGTCTGCAACGTGCCGCCGCAGGGCGGACGCAAGCACCCGCAGCAGGACTACATCCAGGTGAACACGCAAAACATCCTCTTCATCTGCGGCGGTGCCTTCACCGGCCTGGAGCTGATCATCAGCCGCCGCACAGGGAAGAACGTCATGGGCTTCGCCAACATGGAGGAGAACGTCCGCCGCACCGCGGAGATCAAGGAACGTGCAATCCTGCGCAAAGTGCAGCCGGAGGATCTCGTCAGCTTCGGCCTCATCCCGGAATTCATCGGACGCCTGCCCGTGCTCAGCACTCTGGAGCCGCTCACTGAAGACGACCTCCTGCGTATCCTCGTGGAGCCGAAGAACTCTCTCATCCGTCAGTATAGCAAATTGCTGAGCCTCGACGGCGTGGATCTATCCGTGACCCGCGACGGCCTCCAAGCCATCGCCGCCGCCGCCATCAAGCGCGGCACCGGTGCCCGCGGCCTGCGTTCCATCTTCGAAGAAATCATGCTGGAGAGCATGTTCGACATTCCCGGCCGCGACGACGTGAAGAGCATCGTCATCAATCGAAGCGTCGTGGAGGAAGGTAAGTCCCCCACCGTGAAGCGCATCAAGCGAAAGACACAGGACGCCGCCTGAACGAAGCCTCAATATCCCAGCCACGGCGCGAGCCATTTCTCCGCCTCGGCAATGGTCATGCCTTTCCGCGCCGCGTAGTCTTCAATCTGGTCCCTCTGGAGGTCGGAAATCATAAAATAGTGGCTCTCCGGGTGACTGAAATAAAGTCCACTCACTGCCGAACCCGGATGCATCGCCAGCGACTCTGTAAGCGTCACTCCGGTCTTCGCAGAGGCGTCGAGAAGATCGAAAAGGATTGTCTTCTCTGTGTGGTCCGGCTGTGAGGGATACCCGGGCGCCGGCCGGATGCCGCGATAGTTCTCCTTGATGAGCTGCTCGGCGTTGAACTCGTTGGGCCGCTCGTAGCCCCATGCGACACGAGCGCGATGGTGCAGCAACTCGGCAAAGGCTTCCGCGAATCGGTCGGCGATAGCTTTCACCATGATGGAACCGTAGTCGTCCCCGGCCTGCTTGAGTTCCTCCGCGAACTCATCCGCGCCGTGAATGCCGACGACAAAGCCGCCGATGTAATCAGGCAGCGTGCCGCACGGCGCGACGTAGTCGGAGAGCGCTTCATTCGGGCGGGTGGACTCGTTACCGGTTTTCTCGATCTGCTGCCGCAGAGTGTGAAAAGTGTGAGTCACCACCGAACGCGTGTCGTCGGCATAGACTTCAATGTCATCGCCGGTGCTGTTGGCGGGGAAGAATCCATAGATGCCGCGAGCGATGCAGCGCTTTTCCGCGATGATCCGCTCCAGCCACTCCATCGCGTCCGCGTGAAGTTGCATCGCCTGCTCGACGACGGTGGGATTCGATGACTTGAAGCGCTTCTCGTCGTAGAGCCAGACGCCACGGAGTTCCCAGGTGTGGAAGAACGGCGTCCAGTCAATGTAAGTCGCCAACTCCCGCAACGACTGGTCTTTGATGACGCGGGTGCCGAGGAATTCGGGCTTCGCAATTTCTACGGCGGACCAGTCGGTATTCACTGCGTTCGCCCGAGCCACGGCGAGACTGAGAACGGGCTTCTTCGCGCGGTTTCCATACTGCTCGATGAGTTTCACATGCCGCTCTGCGTTCTCCTCGATGAATGCCTGTCGCTGGTTCTCGCTGAGCAGTGCCGTCGCCACCGGCACACTACGCGAGGCGTCCAGCACATGCACCACACTGCCGGAATACTTCGGCGCAATCTTCAAAGCCGTGTGCGTCGCACTCGTCGTCGCGCCGCCGATGAGCAGCGGCGTCTTAAGTCCCAGACGTTCCATCTCCGAGGCCACATGAATCATTTCATCCAGTGACGGCGTGATCAGGCCACTAAGGCCGATGATGTCCGCATTCCGCTCCTTTGCCGCAGCGAGGATTTTCTCGCACGAAACCATCACTCCTAGATCAATCACCTCAAACCCGTTACACTGAAGCACGACGCCAACGATGTTCTTGCCGATGTCATGCACATCGCCCTTCACCGTGGCGATGACCATGCAACCTGCAGACGAAGACTCCAAAGCCCCGCCCTGCGCGGCCTTCTCCGCCTTCTCCGCCTCCATGAACGGCGTCAGCCAGGCCACAGCCTTCTTCATGACGCGCGCGCTCTTCACGACCTGTGGCAGGAACATCTTCCCCTGGCCGAACAAATCGCCGACGATCTTCATGCCGTCCATTAGCGGGCCTTCGATTACCTTCAGCGGACGGCCCAGTTTCAGGCGCGCTTCTTCGGTATCAGAGTCTATGAAATCCGTGATCCCCTTGAGAAGCCCATGCGCGAGGCGAGTCTCTACCGGCTCGCTGCGCCACGCCATGTCCACCTTGCTTTCGCCGGCTTCCCTCTTCTGGCCTTTGTATTGCTCGGCGAGATTCACGAGCGCTTCCGTGGCATCGGGATTCCTGTTCAGAAGAACATCCTCCACCTTCTCCAGCAATTCTTTGGGGATCTCATCATAGACCTCGATCATCCCGGCGTTGACGATGCCCATGTCGAGGCCGGCCTTGATGGCGTGGTAGAGGAACGCGCTGTGCATGGCTTCGCGCACCACATTGTTGCCGCGAAAACTGAAGCTGATGTTGCTCACGCCGCCGCTCACTTTCGCGCCGGGCAGGTTTTGTTTGATCCACCGCGTGGCTTCGATGAAATCCACGGCGTAGTTGTTGTGCTCCTCAATGCCCGTCGCGACCGTCAGGATGTTCGGATCGAAAATGATGTCCTCCGGCGGGAAGCCGACTTCATCCACGAGGATGCGGTAAGCGCGTTCGCAGATGCGAATCTTCTCGTCTTTCGACGCCGCCTGGCCGTTCTCATCAAAGGCCATGACCACCGTCGCCGCGCCGTAGCGCAGAATCTTCCGCGCGTATTCCTTGAACTTCTCCTCGCCTTCCTTCAGCGAAATGGAGTTCACGATGCCCTTGCCCTGGAGCACCTTGAGGCCGGCATCGATGACGCTCCACTTCGACGAATCAATCATGAACGGCACCTTGTTCACCGCCGGCTC
>JANOZA010000613.1:0-7889 GCA_031429155.1 Verrucomicrobiota bacterium
AATGGGAATACGCACCAACCGGTCTCCGCGATCTCGTTGTCTATTACCTCCTCCGCATCTACGACCTGCTGCGCCCCGGTGGCTTCACTGCCCTCATCACGACGAACTCCATCTTGCAGAGCTGTTTTCACGAGTCGTGGATGCGCAAACACAGCGGCGCATTGAAGAATGATGTTCGGTATCTGCCGACGAAGTGTTTCGCCACCTTCCCATTCCCGCGCGACCCCGCGCACGAAGCCGCGCTGGCGGCCATCGGCGAGGCTTACCACGAACACCGCCGCGCCCTCATGCGCGACCTCTGGCTCGGCCTCACCGACCTCTACAACCTCTTCCACCGCCCCGACCTCACCGCCGCCCTCATCACCGCCGAGCGCGGCGACCGCGCCACCATTCCCGGCACCGAAGGCTTCACCCGCCTCCTGCGCCTGCGCGAACTCCACCTCGCCCTCGATGCCGCCGTCCTCGCCGCCTACGGCTGGGACCGCGCCAGCGACTTCGGCCCCGCGCTGGCTCTGCGCCACGATTTCAACGCCCTCGACAACCTCCCCGAAAACGACCGCACCCGCTACACCCTCCACCCCGCCGCCCGCCGCGAACTCCTAGCCCGCCTCCTCAAACTCAACCACCACCGCGCCGCCGCGCAGGAGACGAAAGCCACTGCTAAAAAACCGCAAGCACCATCAAAGCAGCGAGTGATGCAATTCCCCGCCAGCGACCTGGAGCTTTTCAAATCCGCAGACCTCTCCTGATCCCTCCGCACTCAGACTCCCGCGCCGCTTCCAGTTCCGCTGCGAACTCGACGCCGCCTACATCCTCGACACCTTCCCCATCGTCCGCCGCAAAGACGAAGCCAGCACCAGCGGCAAAGCCTTCACCTCCCCGCTCAACCCACCACCGGGAGACATCCGCGCCTGCCATCCCGACACGCGCCGCAGCGGCACAGGATTGCCCGCCCCGCCCGCGGCAGCCAGCCCCGCCTGCGGGGTGCCGCCGCCTTCCGACGCGGACCTGCCGCTTTTTGCGAAGCCGCAGACCTGAGCGCCGGGCTGACATGGCCGGCGAGCGCTGGCACGGCTGGAACCGCCAACTCGCTGCCGAAGACATCGCCAAAATCCGCAAGGACATCGAACCCCGCACCGCCCCATGGACGCACGAGGAACTCAAAGCGGTGAAGTAGCGCTGCGCTTGCAGACATTTGCCAATCGAGGTCATGGCAGCTTCTCAGATTTTTCGGATTTCAGCCCCAACCGGACCGGAATGAGTGTAGGATGCGGACACAGACTCACCATTCCCAACATGAAACCGCGTGCTTCTTACTACCATACCGTCCGACTTCTTCCGCTCCTGTTGCTGACTGAGTTCGGCCGCGCTGATACGATCGTCTTCAATACCGACACGCGGCAACTGACCGTGAATGGGGCCGCGGCGACGACATTCAAAAGCCTGGGCATTACCGCGGAACAGAATCCGGACGGCCCCGTGATGCTGCGGATCAATCCAGGCAATGTGTTCCTGGCCACGACGGACCGGCTGTCCTTCCGTGGATTCATGCCGGCGCGCTTCATTGTGCAGGGGAATCTGGACATCCCCGCGGGCTGTATCGTGGAGGCCGATGCCCAGGGGGCCACGTCCGGCGCGGGTGGCGGAAATGGCGGGAGCGCCGCAAACACCGGCGGCGCGGGCGGCTCGCGGGGCGGGGTCGCCGGATATACCACCGGGGCCTATTATGTGCGCGGCGGCGCGGGCGGCCCTGCCGGATTTGTGGTGAACGGCTTTGATGGAACGGCGGGTGAACCGGGCATCGGCGGCATCGCCGGCGGGCGGGGGGCGAATGGTATCAGCCACCCGGGCAACGATGGAATCTGGAATCCCGGAGGTGGAGTGGCCTCCGCGCAGGCGCAAGGCAGTGAAGGTGGAGCCGGAGGCAGCGCCGGTTCTGGAGGCAGCGGTGGGAAAGGCCAAATCGTCTTTGGGGCCGCAGCTGGGAAAGGAGGCAATGGCGGAGTTGGGGCCGAAGGCAGCGGAACTGCCGGAGGAGCAAATGGACCGGCAGGGGCGGGCGGGCGATACTTCCTAACGGGCACCGTGCTCACGGGCGGCAGTGGCGGAAGTTCCGGGGTTGGGGGAGGCGGCGGTGGCGGCGGCGGCGGCGGCGGCGGTGGCGGGGCCGGTGGTGGCGGCGGTGGTGCCGGAGGCACTTTGACTGCCTCTGCCGATGGAGGGCGGGGGGGCGACGGCGGCAGCGGCGGCTACGGCGGCATCGGGAATGCCGGTTCCCCCGGCGGCGCGGGCGGCGGCGGCGGCGGCGCATTGGAAATCCAGGTCACGGGCGCAGTGACTCTCGCAGGCACGCTCTCCGCCACAGGTGGCAATGGGGCCGCCGGCATCATTGAGTTGCCCACTGCCGACAGTGTTGGCGAAGTGCCGCGCCAGAACTCCGGGCAGGGCCAGTTTCCCGGCACTTATGGCCCCGATCCAGGCCAGCCTGGCGGGGTGGACGCAGGCCAACAGGGCGGCGACGGCGGGAATGGCGCGGTCGGCGGCCGCGGGGGCAATGGAGGCAGCGGCGGAGCCGGCGGCCCCGGCGGCGGAGGCTCCGGCGGCACGATCCTCGTGCGGGCCAATGGATTCAAACAGCAGCCCGGTGCTGTGCTTTCCGTGCAGGGCGGTCTCAATGGCGCCGGTGCCGATCGCGCCGCCAGCGGACGCGCGATGCTGCTGGACTCCAAGGTCTTCCGCCAGGACTTCACCGGCTACACCAATGGCCAGTCCGACCTGCACGATTTCGCCACCCTCACCAGCGACGTCCCCGCAGTCCCCGGCGTGCAAAATGGTTCGCTCGTGATGACGAAGAAAGAAACCCTCTTCACCCGCACGCAGTACGTCCTGCCGCGTCTCAACGCCTGCACTTACGGCTTCACCGCCAGGTTCACTTACAGCATTGATACCCCAGCCAGCGGTCCTTGGGCGGACGGATTCGGCTTTTATCTCAAGCCCGTCTCGGCCCAGGTGGACACCGCCAACAATCAGGTCGGCGGTTATGCCACCGGCCTCGGCGTGGAGTTCATCACCTTCAGCAATCCCCGGTTTCAGGTGAGGGTGAACAACACCGTGCTGCCTGGTCCCTTCCTGCGCAGTCCGGGGACGGATAGCACGCGGGTGCCGGTGGTCATCGAATACCGCACCGTGCCCGGACAGTCGGGAACCCTGACGGTGTGGGAGGAAGGGCAGATCATTCTCAATCAGATCCCGGTGAACTACACGCCGCTGCCGACGGACCTCTTCGCCTTCGCCGCCCGCACCGGCGGCTATGCCCAAACCCTCCGCCTCGACGACCTCGTCATCACCCCCATCACGCTGAAGCCCGCCGCCAATCTGACCGCGCGCTACCTGCGCGAGCAGGGCAGCGCTCTGCTCACCGAGGTGAAATGGGACACCGAACCAGGAGGTATCTACGAATACTACTACAGCACCGACCTGCAAAACTGGACCCTCAGCCGGACCTACACCGCCACCGGCAGCACCTTCGCCGTCACCAACATTACCCAGCCCTCCACCCAGCCGCGCTTCTTTTACCGCGTGGCCCGGCAGCAGTGAAATCCAGCGCCGCCGGGCGGTCTCCAAGTGCTTCGCCCACCAAACAAAGAGAGAACTTGAGGTGCTGACGAAGTGAAAGGAGGCTGTCTGGGGGAACGAACTACCTCAGCCGGAAAATACAGCTCTCCCAAATCATGAACCGACTCTCCCAACAGCTCACTGCGTGCTCCTTGTCTTTGCTGACGTGTGCCTGGTCCGCAGCCTTCCTGACGTCCGGCCTCCTGGCCATTCCGGCACTTGCAGATGAGGCAAAGCCAGCCGCTGAAAAGATTTTGCTGTGGCCTGATCAGGCACCTGTCGGCGATGGAAAATTCGCAAAATCCGATGCCGCCATCACGGTGCATCTCGCGGAAAAGGGAAACGGCGCGGCCGTCGTGATTTGTCCTGGTGGTGGATATGGCGGACTGGTCACGGGCGCGGAAGGACATGGGATCGCGCAGTGGCTCAATCAGCACGGGATCGCAGGCATTGTTCTGGAATACCGGCTGCCGAAGGAGAACCGGCATCTGCCGCTGCTGGATGCCCAGCGGGCCATTCGCATGGTCCGCGCCAAAGCAGAGTCTTGGAAACTGGATCCCGCAAAAATTGGCATCATGGGATTCTCCGCCGGCGGGCACCTTGCCTCCACTGCCGTCACTCATTTCGATGCGGGCCAGGCGTCCAGCACGGATGCCATAGAGAAGCAAAGCTGCCGGCCGGACTTCGGCATTCTTGTTTATCCGGTCATCACCATGGGCGAAAAGACTCACGGCGGCTCACGGCAGAATCTCCTGGGAGCTTCACCTTCAGAGGAAATGATCACTCTCTATTCCAACGAAAAGCAGGTCACGGGCAAGACGCCGCCGTGCTTTCTGACTCATGCGCTGGACGATAAAGTCGTCCCTTCCGACCACAGCAAGATGTTTGCCGATGCCATGAAGGCCCACAAGATTCCCTGCGAATATCTGGAACTGCCATCCGGCGGCCACGGCCTCAATGGCTACAAGGGCCCGATGTGGGATGCCTGGCAAACGGCCTCCCTGAAATGGCTGGCCGGGCTGAAAATGGTCCCGTGACTGGTACGACAGAGCCGGGCAGTTTATTTTCGTAGCCACAGGCGGAAAGCCGGTCACTGTGCGCCCACTTTTCCCCGCCCTATGACTGCCCGCTCTACCGCTCTTCTGCTGTCGCTGCTGCCTCTCGCAGCCACGGCGGCGGATACCGCCCCCGCTCCCTCTGTGAAATCCGATTCGCCCAAACACACCAACCGTCTCAGCAAAGAGAAGTCGCCCTATCTGCTTCAGCATCAGCACAATCCCGTGGACTGGTATCCGTGGGGCGATGAGGCGTTTGAGAAGGCGAAGAAGGAAAACAAGCCGGTGCTGCTGAGCATCGGCTACAGCACCTGCCACTGGTGCCACGTCATGGAGCGGGAGTCGTTCGAAAACGAGGACGTGGCGAAGGTGGTGAACGCGATTTTTATCGCCATCAAACTGGACCGCGAAGAGCGCCCTGACGTGGACCAACTCTATATGACCGCCATGCAGGCCATGGGCCTCGGGGGCGGCTGGCCGCTGAATGTCTTCCTGACTCCGGATCGCAAGCCATTCTTCGGCGGCACCTATTTCCCGAAGGAGAAATTCGTCCTGACGCTCAAGCGCGTGGATGAACTCTGGCGCGAAAACAAAGCGGAACTCGAGAAGGACGCGCAGAATCTGACGTCGGAACTCGAGAAATACATGAACGAGGGCAAGGCCGGCGGCGCGGACTCAAAACTGCCGGAGAACCTCCTGCTCGCCGCGGCAAAAGGATTCGCCGGGAGCTACGATCCGCAGTGGGGTGGATTCGGCAAAGCGCCAAAATTTCCGCAGCCTCAAGTGCCGGGGCTAATCCTGCTGGCCGCTGCACACAGCGGCGACAAGGAAATGACGGAAAAGGTTCTCCATACCTGCCGCATGATGGCTGCCGGGGGAATGTATGATCAGCTCGGCGGCGGCTTCTCCCGCTACTCGGTGGATGAGAAGTGGCTGGTGCCGCATTTCGAGAAAATGCTCTACGACAACGCGCAGCTCATAGACCTCTACCTCGACGCCGGGCTCGTCAGCGGCGATCCTCAGTATCACGACACCGTGCGCGACATCATCCGCTACCTGCTCCGCGACATGACGCACAAGGACGGCGGCTTCTATTCTGCCGAAGATGCGGACAGCGAGGGGCACGAGGGGAAATTCTACTGCTGGACGAAGAAGGAGTTCTCAGAAATCCTCGGCGCTGAGGACGCAGCCTGGGCCGGCGAATTCTTCGGCATCACGGAGCAAGGAAACTTTGAAGATCACAGCCATCCCAGCCCCCTTCCCGGCCAGAATATTCTCAGCGTGATGAAGCCGGACGCCAAACTCAGTGACGCCGACAAGCAGCGCCTCGCCAGTGTGAAGCAGAAGCTCAGCGACGTGCGCTCCAAGCGCATCCGTCCGCACCTCGATGACAAAATCATGACCTCGTGGAACGGCCTCATGCTCGGCGCGATGTCGCGCGCCTCTATCATTCTTGATCATAAAGAAGCACTCGCCGCCGTGCGGAAGAACTTCGCATTCGTGAAGGCAAATCTGTGGGATGCGAAATCAAAGACGCTCTACCACCGCTGGCGCGACGGCGAGCGGGACAGCGCGCAACTGCTAAGCGGCTATGCCTTTTACCTGAACGGCAGCATCGAACTATACGAGGCCACTCTGGATCCTGCCGTGCTGGAATTCGCCATCGCCCTCGCTGAGGGCCTGGTGGAGAAATTCTACGATCCCAAGGCCGGTGGCTTCTTCACCAGCGCGGCGACGAAAGACCTGCTCTTCCGCGCCAAGGACGACTACGACAGCGCCGAGCCCAGCGGCAACAGTGTCGCCATTCTGGCGCTGCTGCGGCTGGCGAAGATCACCGAAAACAAAGACTTCCAGGCAAAAGCCGAGGCCAGTCTGAAAGCCTTCCACGTCCGCATCACGGAAATGCCTCAGGCCGTCCCGCTGATGATCAAAGCCGCAGCCTTTGCCGCCCGCCAACCGTACCGCGCCGTCATCGCCGGCGATCCCGCAGCAGCACGTGATCTCCTGCGGGCCGCGCACAACATTTACCAGCCGCACCGCGTCATCCTCGGCACGACCGGCCCGGTGGAGGAATCCGCCCGCGACAAACCCCTGCAGGACGGCAAGCCCGCCGCCTACATCTGCACCGGCAGCGAATGTCAGCTTCCCACCAGCGATCCCGCGATCATCCGGAAACACCTGACGGATAAGAAGGCGAAGTAAGCTGTGCTAATCCGGGGCAGCGCTGCGGAATTGCCCTTCAAAATCCGCCGCAAGCCTGCGCAGAAATCCACCGCCGCCGGAACTCATTGCGATGGTATTCAGCACCGGCAGCCGGCCATCACTTGGCGCGCCGCGCCCGATGGCCAGCAGCACTTCATTGCGCAGCAAACTACGCGAACCCTGACGGACCACTGGACAGCCATCGCTGATGAGCAGCACTTCACCGGGTCGCCCGGCAAATGCCGCCTTCATCCCGAGGTCCACCCGTGATGTGCCACTGGAGCCTTCTCCCGCACCGAAGAGCACCGCGCCTTCCGGAACCGATCTCGAATCGCGGAACATCACGCGTGCGAAGTCCACTGCGTCCGCCACATTCTCCGGCGTCGCTGGCACCTGCGCTTCCCGGAAGGCGCAGGCATTCTCTGCGAAACAGACCACGTTAAACCGGATATCCGCCGACAGGGTGGAGATACAACTTACAAACTCGCGCAGTGCCGCCGGATCCGCGCCGTCCCCGCCGCGCGCGCCCATGCTGCCAGATACGTCCAGGACAATAGCTAAACTCCTGAACGACACGGACATCGCTCCAGTCATCGCCACCCGGGGCCTCACCGGACGGGTTGATCCGCACGACGACGAACTATACCACACGCCACCTCCCAGCCCCCATCCATTACCTATGCCTCCAGGCCACGGGGTTTTCCCGACCCCATCATTCCATCCCGATCCCGGCAGGTACGGCTGCGACACTGGATCGAATGCCGGCTGCGGGGCAAACTTTGTGGCGACGCTCACCACCGACGGCACGCTGGAGTGCAGCACCTTCATCCTGCCCGCAGCGGAGCGGACTTTCGCCTTTTCCTTTGGTGTCAGCGTCACTGCTGAGCCGCGCGCCCCGCCGTCACGCGGCTCGATAAGCTGCAGTTCTGCGGTGAGCAACTCACCGGGCCAAAGTCGCCAAACGAGAGCCATTGCCAGAACGGCGAACATTAGCCTAAAAGGGAAAGTGATCTACTG
>JANOZA010000614.1:0-9115 GCA_031429155.1 Verrucomicrobiota bacterium
GCGGCTCGACCACCCGATCCTTAGCACCGTGCCCGAGACCGAATACCTCCGCGGATATACGTTCGAGTTGCTCGCGGCATTCTGAGTGTCATGAAAAGCCATGTCCGCCAGTTTCCGCTGATTCGGGGCGGGCAGGAAGATATGTCCCGCCTTGCTCTCGCTCCTGACGGGGCCTATGCTGGCGGCAGAAGATTCCGTGAATAATTCCCCGCCCAACCCGTCTCAGCATCACGTGGAACCCGTCTTGACGGGGTCATTGCCTGTGATGGAAGCCGCGCCCGCCGCAGTCCCCGCCGGCCCGGGCGAGGCGACCGACGCAGTGCTGGTGGCCCGGGCCCGGGGCGGCTCCACCGAAGCCTTTGAAACTCTCGTGACCCGTTATCGCGGGCGCATTTACGCCATGACCATGAATATGACAGGCAACGACGCCGACGCATGGGACCTCTCCCAGGAGGTCTTCATCAAGGCGTGGCGCGCCCTGCCGGGGTTCGAGTCGCGCTCGCAGTTCTTTACATGGCTTTACCGCATCACGCACAACGTCTTCATAGACTGGGTGCGGAAAAGAAAGATCACCGGCGCTGAATTCAATGATGAGCTGGGCAATGTCCCCGCCGCCGGCGCTCCGACAGCGCCCCGTCACCTGCCGGAGCCGGATCGTGCTTTGGAGAATCGCGAACTCGGCGACCGCATCAAAGAGGCTCTCGAACAACTTACTCCCGAACACCGTGCCGTCGTTTTGCTCAAGGAAGTGGACGGCTTATCGTATCAGGAAATTGCCGACACCGTCGGCTGCGCCATCGGCACAGTGATGAGCCGCCTTTTTAATGCCCGCAAACGCCTGCAGGAAATGCTGCGGGATCTCTATCACAAACGCCAACAGGAGGACCAGCCATGAACCATTCCAGCCAACTCAATGATGACCTGCTCACCCGCTGGGCGGACGGCCAACTCACGCCGCAGGAAGCCGCGCTCGTCGCTGAACAAGCTGCAAAGTCGCCGGAACTTCTGCGCGACAAAGCAGCCACCATTCAAATCGGGGCGTTGCTCCGGGAACATCTTCCAGTAACGCTTGAGCCGCCTTCGCCGGAATTTTTCACGAGCAGCATCATGGAGGAAATACGGCGCGGGCTTCCCGCTGCGCCTTTGCAGGCAGTGCGCCCGTCACGGCTGCCGGAGTGGCTGCGGGCACGTTGGTTCATGCCCCTCGCCTCGGCTGCGGCAGTCGCGGTCGCCTTTGTCGCTTGGAATCACCGCTCCACGGACGCCCCCACGGTGCAATTAGCGCAGACTTACACGCCTGATCCGAGAATCACCGCCAACGCTTACTATTCAGAGGATGCAGGGGCCACCGTCATTGATCTCCAAAATCTCGATGCGGTGCCAGACGAACGGGATATCAAAGCCTTCGACGTCGCCAGCGCGGAGCCTTCCGCACCAGGCATACCGCAAGTGCTTTATGCCGCGAACGATGCCAGCCGCGCTGTGCTCGTTCTAAGCAAGGACGGTCGCGAAACGCCGCGCGTGAGCGTGGTGCGTTAGGCGTTGTCACTGAAATTCTCACCTCTTATGCCCCGCTTCCTTTTCATTTTCTTGTTCGGCCTGGCTCCTCTACTGCCCGCGCAGGACACGAAGCCATCTGTGCCCGCCCCAGCGGCCGCTGCGGAGGCCCAGGTAGAAGGAATGCTTTTCTTCGCCAGCAACGATGCCGCAGCTCCGACTCAGGAAGAAAAGATTACAGTGGACGCCGCACTGCTCAAAGACACGACGGCACGGCTCGGCAAGACATTCAAGTTCGAGCACTTCCACCTGATCGGCCGCCACACGCAAAAAGTTTTCAAGGAATACGAGTCCTGGGTGGTGCCGTCCAAGGATATCTGTCTCAAGCTGGACTCCCGCGGGCCGGCCGAGGGCGGTGGAATTAATCTCCACCTTCAGCTTTGGCAGGATAAGAAAGTGCTCGTGAAGTCCGACACCATCATCCGCAACGACCGTCCTGTGTTCCTTGGTGGCCCCAACTGGCGCGGTGGCCGGCTGATCTTCGTAGTGGTGATGAAGTGAAGGCCAGCGCCCTCATGAATCCAGCACCGTCAGCAGCGTGCAGGCCGGATCATGGAAGAACCGCTGCATGTAGAGACCGAACATGAACTCGATCTTCTCAAGATTGTTCACTCCGAGACAGTGGACGATAGCCGCGTCCTTGTAGAGTTCCCAGTCCTTGTCGAGATGCACCGGGAATTGAATCTCGTGCGGCTCAAACGGTTCCGCGCGCAAACCCAAGCCGGGAGCATCAAGGATCAGCCGGTTCCATGCCCCCTGTTCCGTCCAGATGCCCGGCATGGCCGGCGGAGATTGCTGGATGCGGTCCCACGCCTCCATCACTTCACGATAGCAATGCCCCCGCACCGCCCACGTCCCGGAGTTGATCCCATAGCGGCCTCCGCCTGCCGGCGAGAAAAACCGGTTCCGCCTCCGCGGCTTAACTGACAGCACTTCATTGTGCCGCTGCTGCTGCGCGGAAAACGTCTCGCGCTCCTCCGCTGTCAGATAGGCGCAAAACGGCCCCTCCGTCAGATAGCGCCCAGGCTCCGGCTGAAAGAGAATGTCCACCCCGGGCCGCTCCTCCAGCAGGTGATCTATGTTTCGCAGCATCAGGCAATCCGAGTCCAGAAAGACGATCCACTCGTACTGTTCCGGCTGCGGAATATGCGCCCGCCCCCGCGGCTTCCACGCCATCGCATTTTTATGCCCAATCTCTTGGACTGCAAGCTCCGTGGCGGGTGGCGGGGGTGGTGATCGACGGGGAGCGCAAAGAGGTGAGCATCCGGGTGGAGTGCGCCGCCGGGGAGGCGTGGGTCGATCCGGAGACCGGGCAAAGGGCTCAGATCAAAGACTGGACGGAACGCACCTGGCGGCATCTCGACACCTGCGAGTATCAAACGATCATCACCGCGCGAGTGCCCCGGGTGGTCCTGACCAACGGGAGCAGCATCACAGTCCGGGTGCCATGGGCGGAGCCCGGGGGACGCTTCACAAATCGTTTTGAAAGCCGGGTCATGGCCTTTTTACAGCAGTGCCGGACGGTGCGGGGCGCCGCGCGCCTGGCGCGTCTTACCGACGATCAGGCCGAAGGAGTGATGAACCGGGCCGTGACGCGGGGACTGATGCGGCGCGAGGATCAGCCGCTCCGACACCTCGGACTTGATGAGGAAGCGATCGCCAAAGGTCACCGGTATGCGACGATTCTCAACGATCTGGAAGACGGCCGTGTGATTGACGTGGTGCCTGAGCGGACGCAGGCGGCGGCCGCTGTGCTGCTGCGGCAACTGCCCCCGGAGAAGCGGGAAAAAATCGAAGCCGTCGCCATGGACATGTGGCCGGCATACATCAGTGCCGTGGAGGAAGAGCTGCCCTCAGCGGACATTGTCTTCGACCGTTTTCATGTGAAGAAGCACCTTGGCGAAGCGGTGGATAAAATCCGCCGGCAGGAGCACCGGGAATTGAGCGCGGCGGGAAACCTGATCCTCAAGGGCAGCAAATACCTTTGGCTCAAAACCCATGAGGACATGAGGCTGAAAGCATCACGGGAATTCCGCGCGCTGCTGGTGCAGGATTTGCAGACCGCCACGGCGTGGGCCTTGAAGGAAAACTTCGATCACTTTTGGAGTTACCGGCAGTGGGGCCGGGCCTGGCGGTTCGTGCATCACTGGATGGAAACCGCCTTCGCCACCGGGCTGAGGCCGCTGGAAAGAGCCGCAGAAATGATCGGACGCCACGCCGAGGGCATTCTCAATTTCATTTTCCACCGCATAACCAATGCCGCCAGCGAAGGGATCAATTCAACGATTCAAAGCCTCAAACACGCCGCCCGCGGCCTGCCGGTATTCAAAAACTTCCGCACCCGTGTCCTCTTCTTTCTCGGAAAACTCAATCTGACACCCGCATAAATACCCCCCCGAAATTCCCGCTGCGCCATTTCTTCAAGCGCACTGGAAAACGAATTTTCACGCATCTCCACGCGATTTTGCGTGGTTGGCGTGCCACCGGAGACGCTGTCCAAACGGAACTCGACTGGGGTGACCTCGATTTCGCGCACATCCCGGTTGGTGTGCTCAGTCAGGTGTATGAGAGCTTCAGTCATCGGGCTGACCCGCGCACAGCGCGTGACACGAGCGTCCACTACACGCCGCGCACCATCGCCGGGCTGATGGTCGAGGAGGCCTTCGCCGCCACGAAAGACAAGGCGGGCGCGAAGGTGCTCGATAGCTCGTGCGGCGCGGGGATTTTCCTCGTGCTCGCCTTCCGTCGCCTCGTCCGCGAGCAATGGAATGGCGGCGAACGGCCCAAGACTTCGGTCATCCAGGACATCCTCTACAAACAGGTGCGCGGCTTCGACATTAGCGAATCCGCCCTGCGCCTCGCCGCCCTCGCGCTCTACATCACCGCCATTGAACTCAACGCCAGCCCGCGTCCGCCACAGGCGCTCAAGTTCCCGCGCAACCTGCGCGGTGAAGTGCTCTACCGTTTTGGTGGCGAAGAAGTCGAAGGGAAGAAGGCATTCCCGCTGGGCAGTCTCGGCCCGGATGCCTCACCAGATTTCGACAAGACGTTCGACATCGTCATCGGCAATCCGCCGTGGACGCGACTGCGCGACGACAAAGACGAGGAAGAGGACCATTCGGATAAGAAGGCGACCAAATCTGCCACAGATGAGTTGAACAAAGCGTTCACCAGCATTGGGCGTCGAGTGCTCGCCGCGCGCGGCTTGGACTATCTAGCCAAACGTTTTCAAAACCCCGACAAGAATCCCGACCTGCCGTTCCTGTGGCGTGCGATGGAGTGGGCGAAAGACGGCGGCGTCATCGCCCTCGCCATGCCTGCCCGGCTGTTCGGACGCACGTCTGGAAAAGGCTTCGAAGCGTGGCGTGCTGTGCTGCGCAGCGTCGAGGTGACGGGACTTATCAATGGAGCGGATCTGCGATGGTCGTCGGCGGTGTGGAATGTAAAAATGCCCTTTTGCGTCTTCTTCGCACGCAACGCGAAGCCCGGAGCAGAACACCGCTTCTACTACTCAACACCCATCAACGAGCCGGACTTGAATGGACGCGGGCGCTTCCGCATTGATTACGAATCCGCTCAGCCTCTCAGCATTGCTCGCGTAGAGAAACAGCCGTGGTTGCTCAAGACGCTGTCGCTCGGGAATTGGCTGGATGTGGAAGTGATGGAGGGACTAACTCAAAAGTCGGCTGCCACGCTCGCAGCGACTTGGAAAGCTTGGAACAAGAGCCGCAGCAAGACCGGACAGGGTTATAACCTGTCTAGCGAACTTGAGCCAATGGCAGCACCGTTTTTGGCAAAGCTCAAAGACTTCGTCCGCCTAGAAGGTGACTTCGCAATCCACTACGACGAACTGATAACCTTTAAATCGAGGTATGGGAGGGAGACGGTTTATTGGACCAAGGGTGAAGAGCTTTACCAATCGCCGCTCGTCATCATTCCTCAGTCTCCCGGCGACGATGATGAAGCACCACGAGCATTCTTGTCCGACCAACCGCTCGCATTTTCCCAGAGCTACTACGGCTACTCCTGCGCCGGACATCCCGAGGCCGACACGCTCGCCGCGCTCATCTATCTGCTGCCGCACTCGACGCTCTTTGCCTACTTCTCCTTGATGACCAGCCGCCGCAGCGGCTTTGACCGGCAGACGTTCAACAAGGAAGAGTTCGACGCGTTGCCGTTTCCCGACGTCTCCAATCTTCCCGCCGCAACCAAAGACACCATCCGCAGCCTCGCGCACCGGCTTCAGCACGCCGCAAGCAAACCGTGGCGGGAGATAAACGAGTTCATCTTCCGTCCCTATGGTCTCGATGCGGACGCGGTGCAGGTCGCCGAGGACACGCTCTTCGCCGCCGCCTCGTATCGCAAGGTGGGCAAGGCTGCGCTCGACCGGACGACTCGCGACACGCGCGCCGGTTTCGTGCAGACACTGCGCGACGAACTGGAGCCGTATTTCGATGTCTGCGGTGAGCACGCGGCTGTGCGAGAGGCGGAATTTCAGCCGGACACTTGGCGCGAACCGTGGTTCTTCCTCGCCGTCTCCCGCGAGGCAGACTCAGTGCCCATCAATCCCAGCCTGATGCGGAAAGCGATGGAAGCGGCCAACCAGCGCGGATGCAGCCGCATCATCGTGCACGCACCCGGCAAGCGAGGCTTGCTCATCGGACTGCTCAATCAGCGTCGCTGGTGGACCGTCACCCGCGCCCGTCTCTGCGCGCAACACATCATCCGCGAACGACTCGGCGCGTGCGGTCTCCCCGGGCACGCATGAGTTCAGCGGACAGAGCAGGCTTTTTCACGCTCGGCGTTCCGCCGGAGCGTTACCACCTTCCTCATCCGAGCCTCGGTCTGCCTGTCATCCTGCTCATTCGCCGCGTGCTGCTCCGGGCTTTTGAGTTGCTGCGCGAAGAGAATTACAACCTCGCTGCCGCGACCGAAGACCAAGTCACCGCTGCACTTCGCAGCACCATCGAAAGCAACCTCCGGCAAAGCGGCGACGTGAGAGGGTTCAATAAACGCACCTTTGAGTTCATGGTGCGGCAGGGACAATGGCAGAACTACAACGGCACGGTCCTCACCAAAACCCCCGACCTGTTTTTCAAACTCCGCGACGACGAAAACCAGCGTGCTGGTGTGCTCTCCGAGTTCGACGGCCTTTTTATCGAGGCCAAGCCCGTGGACTCCACGCACTATGCCGGAAGCGACTACTGCGCCGACGGCCTCATCCGCTTCATTCGCGGCGACTATGCGTGGGTGATGCAGGAAGCCATGATGCTTGCTTACGCCCGCGACGGCAGAACCATCGCCGGGCACTTGATTCCTGAAATGTCCAAAGCGGACCGAATGACATCGCTCGCCACGGTCCAGCTTCCCGAAGCTTGTCGCGCAACTGCCGCCGCAGCCTGTTTCGAAGCGGAAGCTGTCCACATCAGCCAGCATCGCCGCAACTTCCCATGGCCCCATGGCAAAGGCCCAGCCAGTGACATCACGGTATATCACCTTTGGCATCGGTGCTCGGCATGATCGCTCCCAAACCACTTTCCCAACCTCGGTTCGAGTCGCTGCTGTATCGGCGTTCGCCATTCACATGGTATCTCTTCAAAGAACTGGAATGGTGGAGCACTGAAGACGAAAGCCTTCTCGCCGCCATCACCCTCGACGGGATTGATGACGACTACGCCTACGGCGTGCTCGGACGTGACGAAACTGGTGTGTTCCGGGGCGTTGCCAACCATGTATCCTTTCCGACGCAGGACGAAGCCCGCGAGGCGATGCTGTCGAAGATGGAGGGCAGCGGCATCATCTACACGCTGACCGTGCGTGATGCGGTTCAGATCGCAGGCTGGCTGCAATCGCGAGGCATTCAGGCGGAAGCCTATAGCGGCGAAACCGGCGAGAGACGCGTGGAGTTGGAGAATGCGCTGCTGGAGAACCGGGTGAAGGCACTGGTGGCGACGACGGCGCTGGGCATGGGTTTCGACAAGCCGGATTTGGCGTTTGTGGTTCATTACCAGACGCCGGGTTCGGTCGTGGCCTACTACCAGCAAGTGGGCCGAGCTGGCCGGGCACTGAACGCGGCTCACGGGGTGTTGCTGAGCGGCGCGGAGGAAACCGACATCACGAACTTCTTCATCGAGAGCGCTTTCCCTTCGCGCGAGGAGGTGGCGGGAGTGCTGGCCGCGCTGCAAGGCGCACCGGACGGGCTTTCCATCCCGCAGTTGCTGCCGCTGATGAATGCGCGACGCGGGCGGATCGACAAGGCGCTGCAACTCATGGCGCTGGAATCGCCAGCCCCGATTGTGAAGGAGGGCAGCAAGTGGCGGCTCACCGCAGCCAACTTGACGGAGGCATTTTGGCAGCGGGCTGACCGTCTCACCGCACTGCGCCGGACTGAGCAACAGCAGATGCAGGAGTATGTGGCACTGAGAGCCGGGCACATGGAGTTCCTTGTCGGTGCTTTGGACGGGGAGGTAAGCGAACATCAATCGCCAAACGTGGTACCGCTGCCGGAAACATTCGACGAAGGAATCGCCCGTGAGGCGCAGACCTATCTACGTCGCACCAGCCTGCCTTTGGAGCCGCGCCGCCAATGGCCGGGTGGAGGTCTGCCGCACATGAATGTCAGCGGAAACATCGCCGAGGCGTTCCGCGCTCAACCTGGACGAATCCTCTGCATCTGGAATGATGCAGGCTGGGGCTCTCTGGTGAGGCAGGGCAAGTCGCGTGACGGGCACTTTGCTGACCAGTTGGTCGAGGCGTGTGCCGCGATGGCCCGCACTTGGGCTCCGCAACCCGCACCCGCCTGGGTAACGTGCATTCCATCGCGGAGGCATCCCCATCTCGTGCCAGATTTTGCCCGCCGTCTCGCGGTGGCTCTGAATCTCCCATTTCATCCAGTGCTGGAAAAGACGGACGACCGGCCCGCGCAGAAGGATATGGCGAACAGTAGCCAGCAGGCGCGCAACGTGGATGGCGCACTGGCCGTCCGTGGACAGGTGCCAACCGGCCCTGTGCTGCTCGTCGATGACATGGTGGATTCCAAGTGGACGCTGACGGTCGCTTCTTATCTTTTAACCTCCAACGGCAGTGGGCCGGTGTATCCTATGGCACTGGCATCAACTGCAAACTCTGACGAATGATTGAGCCTCTGACACCGAACACGCAGGCCATCCTGCTGCTGACCGCTCCGCTGATTGCCGGACGCGGTGAGACCTCACGCGATCTACTCAGCTTGGGCGAATACAATCGGCTTGCCCTCATTCTGCGCCAAAAGCAGAAGCAGCCTGCGGACTTGCTCGCGCCAGATGCGCAGGAGTTGATCGAAGTTTGCGCCCAGCCTTTCGGACGAGCGCGGTTGGAGTCGCTGCTTGGGCGTGGTTTCCTGCTCAGTCAGGCCGTGGAGCGATGGACCGCGCGGGCCATCTGGGTGATCAGCCGGGCTGACGCCAACTATCCGAAGCGGTTAAAAGCAAAGCTCAAGGAGGATGCACCGCCGCTGCTCTATGGCTGCGGGGACATTGCGCTGCTCGAAAAAGGCGGGCTGGCGGTCGTCGGTTCACGG
>JANOZA010000615.1:0-8683 GCA_031429155.1 Verrucomicrobiota bacterium
GCATCGCAACGTAGATGACAGGCACGGAGAACTGCGCCAGCCAGCGGAGTCTCTCAAAGTCGCCCAGTTCAATGGAGGTCGCCACGATGAAGGCCCAGATGAAATCAACCGTGAGAAAAACCGTGCCGATATTTTGAGACCTCGGTACGGTTTTCAACTTTTCCATCGCCGCCGGTGCTTTCACAAAGGCGAGGATGTGAATGATCACCAGCACTGCCCCGGTGATGAGCGCGGCGGTGGACAGGCTTCCATTCTTGTAGATTGCCTCGAATATTTTGTTGGAAAGTTCCTTCATGAATTAAAATGGCGTCCCGGAAGTGCGGGTCAGTTCCCGGAACGCGGCGATGACACGGTTGGTCACCGGCCCTGGCTTGCCGTCACCGATGAGACGCTGATCAAGCTTGGTGGCTGCAATAACCTCTGCTGCGGTACCAGTGAGGAAGCACTCGTCGGCAGTGAACATATCGTGACGGCTGATCTCGGCCTCGCGGATAGGGATGCCAAGGCTGGATGCGATTTCGAAGACGGCACGGCGCGTGATGCCGTCCAGAGCACCGGCGGCGAATGAAGGCGTGCGAATGATTCCATCGCGCACCACGAACACATTGTCGGCCGTGCATTCCGCGACCAGTCCGCGATCATTGAGGAGAAGACCCTCTTCGGCACCGGCCTGGATGGCTTCGACCTTCGCCATGACGTTATTGAGATAGTTGAGGCTCTTCACCTGAGGGCTCAGCGTATCATGGGTGGGGCGGCGGGTGGCACAGGTGGCCAGCACGAGGCCGTCGCGATAGGCTTCCTCCGGATAGATGGAGAGGCCGCACGAGATGATAATAACGGAGGGCTTGGGGCACTTGTACGGGCTCAGGCCAAGCGAACCGACGCCACGCGTGATGATGAGACGGATGTAACCGTCGTTCAGGTCATTCGCCCGGCAGGTTTCCAGCAGGGCGGTTGTCATTTCCTCCGGAGTGACCGGAACGGTCAGCAGGATGCTGCGGGCGGAGTCGTAGAGGCGCCTGATATGCTCTTCGAGACGGAAGACGCGGCGGTTGTAAAAGCGAATGCCCTCAAAGACGCCGTCTCCGTAGAGCAGGCCGTGATCGAAAACGGAGATGCGGGCGTCGGCCTCGTCGAGCAATTTGCCGTCAATGTGAATTTTCATGTGTCTGGGGAGAGATCGGGCCATCCTGGAGGAGGATCCCCAACGGTCTGGAGCGACGTGGCGGCCGTCCCTGTCAGGTTTCCAGCATCCCGTCGCGCAGCACCAGTTTGCGGTCTCCCTGCCCGGCAAGGCGCGTATCGTGGGTGACGACCATTAGAGTTTTTTTCTGGTCCGCAACCACTGAGAGCAGCAAATTCATGATCTCCCCGCCGGTTTTGCTGTCGAGATTACCGGTAGGCTCATCGGCAAACAGAATCTGTGGATCATTCACCAGCGCACGGGCGATGGCGACACGCTGCTGCTCGCCCCCCGAGAGTTCAGACGGCAGGTGATGAAGCCGCGAACCGAGCCCTACCTGGTCGAGCAGGTGGGCGGCACGGGCCTTCGCTTGTCGCCCGCCAATCAACGCGGGCAGGCAAACATTCTCGTGAGCAGTGAGCTCCGGCAGGAGGAGGTAATTTTGAAACACGTAGCCGGTATAACGGTTGCGCAATTCCGCCTGGCTGGCGTTCGATCGCTCGTAAAGCGACTCCCCTCCGAGCAACACGCGCCCGGCACTCGGCGCCTCCAGTCCGCCCAGAATATATAGTAAGGTCGTTTTCCCGGCACCGGAAGGGCCGCAGAGAAAAACCCGTTCTCCGGGCCTTACGGTAAGACTTACTCCCCTCAGCACTTCAATGGTGCTGGAACCGAGTTCGAAAGAGCGTTGAATGTTTTCCGCCGTGAGGGTGCCGTCCATGATTTCTGCTTTGAATTAATTCGCTGCAGGGGAAGCGGATGGCACCGGGGAGTCAAGAGCGCCCCTGTTAAGAATCCCGGCGGCCCCTGACCTGCGATCAAAGACAGGTCATCAGGGTTTGGAACCGCCGGGTTCGATATCTGCGAAAAGTAGAGAGATTAATCCTACTTTTTGGCCTTCTTGGCAGCCTTCGGGGCAGCCTTCGGGGCAGCCTTCGGAGCGGCCTTCGGAGCGGCCTTCTTGGCAGCCTTCTTGGACGTAGCGCGTTTGCGCGAAGCCGCCTCCTGGCGGTTTGGCGGCAGCAGCGTCACTAGGTGGTCACGATGTGCCTGCGCGGCTTTCAGCGCTTTTGGTTTTCCGCCGTTGGATTTGTCGGCGAAGAACTTCTGCTCTGTTTTGCCCTTATAGGTTACTCGGACATACCAGCCGTGATTTTTCTTTTCCGGCTGATCGATACGGCTGACGCCGTACATTGTTCTTGGTGGTGGTACTGGCATATGTGGTTCCTGGTTTGTTTTGTTTTGTGGAACTGATCCCATGATCCCGCTGATTCGGCGTCAGCCGGGATCATTTTGTCGTTCCGGGTACATAATAACCGTTGCGATGGAATTCTGGCAAGAATTAATTTGGCAGGATTTTTAACTTTTTAGTTCCGCCTCAGTGGGGGCAGTCCTCCGAGTCAGCAGGCGCTACCGAAGCACTGTTGTGCTCACGACAACACCGCAGCCACCAGTTTACCCTTGTTACCAACAGTGAACGGTCTGCCGCTGGGGCTGGTTACCGGCGTTTCAATCGGCATGCCGCAGGCGGTGGCGATGGTGGCATGGAGGTCGCCAACGGTGACGGGATCGCTCTTCACATGACCGCCGGCGTCGTCGCTGGCTCCGTGGATGAATCCGCGTTTGGCGCCGCCTCCGGCGAGGACGCAGGAGAATACGAGCGGATGGTGGCCGCGGCCGCTGCCGTCGAAGGAGGGCTTTCTGCCGAACTCAGTCGCAACTACGACCATCGTGCTGTCGAGCATACCACGGCCCTCGAGATCGGCGATGAGCGCGGCAAAAGCCGTGTCAAACTCCCCTCCCCGGTCTTCCATGCCGCCTTCGATGTCCTTGTGCATGTCCCAGCCGCCGCTCTCGACTTCCACGTAGCGCACGCCGCCCTCGACGAGCCGTCGCGCCAGCAGGCAGCCCTGCCCGAAACGGTTTTGTCCGTATTTTGCCCGCATGTCGGCGGATTCCTTGTCGAGATCGAAGCACTCAAGGTCCTTGCCTTTCATCAAACGGAGCGTGCTCTGATAGAACTCATTGTAGGCGGCGACGCCCGCGTCCTTAACCTTGCCGGTAAAGGTTTTGTCCATTTCGCTAAGCAGCGCGAGCCGCTTGTCGGTCGTGGCCACATCGGCGGCGGGACGGGCGTTTTTGAGACCCTCCTCGGGTGAGAGAATCGGCAGAGGACTCATGGTGGCGGGGAAGAATCCATTTCCATGATTCGACGGACGGTTGATGCACACGCTGCTGGGGAGTGTCTCGTGGCTGGCTCCGAGATAATGCTGCGCCCACGCGCCGAGCATGGGATGCACGATAGTCCCGCGCTTCTCAAAACCAGTGCGCATCAGGTACTGCGCGGAGTCATGCACTCCGACTTTGGCAGTCATGCTGCGGATGACGGTGATCTTGTCCGCAATCTTCGCCGTCTGTGGCAGAAAGGACGATATCTGAAAGTCCGCACTGGTCTTGATGGCGTCGCCGGGCCCTTTGGAAGCGCCGCTCTTGGGATCAAAGCTGTCTATCTGGCTGAGTCCGCCGGTGAGCTGGATCATAATCACCGATTTCGCCTTTCCCCGGACAGCGCCGGCGGAGGTTGCGGGTTTCGCATCTTCAGCGCGGAGATTCTGGCCGGGAAGGAACGGCAGAATGCTGAGGCCAAGGGTGGACTTGGCGAGCCGTTCGATGAACAGACGCCGGGAAGTTTCGTTGAACTGGAGAAGGTCAGATTTCATGGAGTTGGTGAGTGAAGACTATTGAACGAAGAGAAACTCGCGGGAGTTCAACAGAACCCACGCGACATCCCTGACTGAGAGCCCGCCATTCAGAGCGGCGACAAATTTCTCCGACTCTGTCGGCGTCGGCTGCCGCCCGAGGAAGCTCAGAGAGAGCGAAGCGACTTTCTCAGCGGGAGTCGCCGCCTTCGAGGCGGCGGCCAAAGCTGTCGAACTTCCGGCAATGACCTCCTGCACGGGGCCGTTCATCAGTTGCAGCATTTGCGGCACGCTCCCGTCGGTGGTGTTGGTATCCGAAACGAGGCGGTCGCTCTGCCCAAAAAGGCGCAGGAAGTGATTCTCGGGTGCCGGCTGCGGAAGTTCACTGGCGCGCGCCAGAACCAGTCCGGCGCGGACTTGAGGCGTCCCGCCTTCATAGGCGGCGCCGATGGCATTCGGGTTGATTTTACCGCCGCCCTTCTTGCCACCTTTGCCGCCCAGATTCATCTTCCTCCCGCTCTCCATGACTGTGGCGATCAACTTCTGCACGTTCTCAGCATTGATTTGCTCGCTGGGGATCGCCGTCTTCCGCAGATCATCGCCGCGGCGCAGGAGAATGTGGTCGCCGTCATCACCGGCCGCCAGCGTGATGATGGAATCCCACGCCTGCTCGGCACTCATTCGGCGCAGGATGGGACCGGGAAAACGATAGGTTTTCGGATCCTCGGGCGCCTCACTGGCTTGTCGTTGATACGCTGCCGTATTAAAAAGGATTCGCTGGAACTCACGCAGATCGAACTTCGCCTGCTTCATGTAGGTGGCGATGTGTTGGAGGAGTTCAGGATTACTCGCGCCGGACGGGTCATCCAAATCGGATACCGGCTCTTGCACGGCGATGCCGAAGACCTTTTTCCAGACGCGATTGGCAATCGCGGCGGCAAACCGGGGATTCTCCGGATGCGTCATCCATTCCGCGAACTCGTTGCGGAGCTGCGAAGGTTTCACATCGTCCACTTTGTAGGCCGGATTCAACTTCGAGGCATCGTTCCAGCGAATGAGTTCCGGCTTCACCTGTTCGCTCGCTTTGGCGTTGTCGTACTTATAGTCGGCCGGGAACTTCAGGTGCTGCTTTGGCAAGTCCACGAGGTTATAGGCGTTGCTGGTGAGCAGTTGGCTTACCCCTTTGTTCAACTGCGGTGCCGACTTGGCCAACTGGCGAATCTTCCGGTAGGTGTCCTCGTGAAAACCGTCCGAGGCCCCGAAGAATGCAGCCATTCCGTAAAAGTCCTTCTGGGTCCACTCGGCGAAGGGGTGATCATGGCACTGCGCACAGGAAACATCGGCCGCAAGGAAGGTCGTCAGCATGTTGGAAACGCCATCGAGCGGCATCTGCGCATCACGCAGCAGAAAGCCCGCGGCTCCGTTTTCGTTTAGTTTGCCGTCGGCGGTGAGCATGTCGCGCACCATGATATCCCACGGACGGTTCATGGCGATCTGATCCTTGAGCCAGTCTTCGTAGAGGAAGGCCTTGGCGCCCTTGCCGTAATCGTCCTTCACCCGCAGCATGTCTGCCAGCCAGTTGTACATGTGCATCGTGTAGCCCGGCGAGTTGAGCAGGGTGTTTATAAGACCCGCGCGCTTCCCTGGGGCCGTGTCGGTCAGAAATGATTGAGATTCCTCCTGCGTGGGGATACGGCCAACGGTGTCGAGGTAGAGGCGCCGGACAAACTGGGCATCGGCGGTCGCGGCATTGGGAGCGACGCCCGATTTCTTCAGTGCGTTATTGATGGACTCGTCGAGGCGCGCGGCGGCTTTGACGATCACATCCTGAGCCATAGGCGGGCGCGGCTGCGCGGCTTTACAGGCTTGGGCGAGCTTTTGATCATCGGGACTTAGCCTCGCGAGCGGAAAGCGGACCGTGCGCTTGTCCTTCGACTCCACAGTGAGAATACCGTTCTCCAGCGCCTTGAATTTGCCCTCCAGTTTCTCGCCTCCCGATGCGGTCCAGTCGTGCCACGGATTTGAGGCGGAGGGAGTTACCGAAGCGGCAGGACGATCCGGTGCGGCGGGCACCTCGGCGGCGGGCCGCTCCCTTTTGTTCTTCTTCTTTTTCTGCACTTCCGGCGGTGCGGCGTGAAGAATAAATGGTGCAGCAATGGCGGCGGCGAGGATGAGTGCGAGTTTCATGCGGAAGGATGCGGTTGAGGAGTGAGTTTAAGGAGCGGCGACTAAAACACGGAATTCATCCGGGTCGGCGGTGGCGTGGAGATTGAAATAGAGCCGGCGTCCGTCACGGCTGATGCGGACAACATCGCGCTCGCCTGGCTTTTTCCCTTTCTCGATGCCGCGGCGGGGCTTGTCGCGGTAGGCGACGCGAGGATGGCCGAGCGCATCGTCACTGGCGAGAAGCCGGGCGCTGTCGCTGATGATACCAATGACGGGCTGGGCAAAAGTGATGCTGCCGTTGATGTCAGGCCGGCGTTCAGCGGCGCCTTCCATCGGTCGGAAAAAGAGAAGGTAACTGTTCACTTTGCCGGAGTGAGCGATCAGGTGCCCGGCAGGTTCCTGCTTCTTTTGGTCAAATGGCATCCCTGGCGCGATGTCCACAGTGAGCGCGCCGGCAGGCTGCACGCGCTGGCGTTCCGCCATGAGGAAAAGACGGGTGTCGCTGCGGAAGTCCTGCCACTTATGTTTGGCACGCGGGACGACGAACTCGACGAGATGCGAGACATCGTCCACGCCGAGCGTGAGGGGCCACAAATCCTCGAATCCACTGGGCTCATCGTTCGCGGGCTGGAACGTGCGCTTTCCTTTGGGGCGCGCGGAGAGGCGGCCTCCCTGCTCAATGCGCTGCATCTCAGACTGACTGCCGGGCGGATGCACATCCACTTTGCCTTCGAGCACAGAGACGAGAGCCTCGCCGTCCTTCCGCACGTCCACACCGAAGACGGTACCGCGATCCAGCACGGTGAGAGCGTCTGTCAGGACGGTGAATCCCTTGTCCGGCTGCGATACGCGGGCGCTGAGACGCCCTTCGTGCAGTCGAATGTGCCCGGGCTCCACGAGATCGAAGCGCGCCGGTCCGGCCAGGGTGGCGACGGTGTCGTCATAACTGAAGGCAAGGCGAACGGTGCCGGACGCCAGCGAGTAGGTGCCGGCGGCAAGGCTGTTATCCACAGGCTGAAGGCCCTCGTCCCATTCGGCGGCGCTGTCGAAAGTAATGGTGGCCAGGCCAACTGCCGCAGAGTGCTTCTCATACTTCCCGATCCAATTGCCTGCCAGCCAGGTGACCAGGACGGCCGCGGCGGCAGCAAGTGGCCAGCGGAGGAAATGGATGAGCGATTTGGGTTTGGAAATCTGGGTGACCGTCTGCGGGGCGTAGGCTTCCCGGCGGAGGATCTCGTTCATCTGGAGCGAGCGGACCTGCAGTTCGGCGAAAACGCGGCGCTTGTCTTCGGAAAGGAGCATCTCCTGCTCCAGAGCGGCGAGTTCGGCGGCCGGCAGCGAGCCATCCTGCCAGCGGAGCGCACGCTGGAGAAAGAGTTCGTCGTCCCGGGAAGCGTTCATATCAGGCGGGTTCATTGGCGAGACGCTGACGTACGCAGTCGGCGAGAGTGCGGTGAATACGGGCCAGGGCCTGATACACGGTTTCCAACTTCCGGCCCATTGCCGCTGCGACCTCAGCACCGGCGCGGCCTTCAAAATAACGCAGTCGGACGATTTCCTGATTGTTCGGGGTCAGCCGCTCCATGCATTTGCGGAGGGCATCCAGTGCAGGCGATCCCTGAGCGGCCTCACCTTCCGGCCAGACGGGCTCCAGGGCGGCGAGCATTTCTTCACTCAGTCCGACGATTTTGCCGTCCCGGGTCCGCAGGACATCAATGGCCTTATGCCTTCCGGCCACACGCGCCCAGTTCATTACGTGCTGCGGCGTTTCAAACTCCCCGCCTTTGCCCACTGCCTTCACACAGACTTCCTGAAAGATGTCCTCGGCGAGGTGAAAGTCGCGAGTCACCGTGGAAATATAAGCCGTGAGCGCGAGGCGCTCGCGCAACAGGGTGCCGGTGATGTCTTCGGGTGAAAGCATGGGGTTCGTATAGGACTACGGTCCCCGGCGTGATATCTCGACAGTGAGTTTATCCTCAGATGCGGTTTTCGAGAAAAGCGGGCGGGCAACGGGCACGCGATCCATCAGCCTCGATGACGCGAAATCGGGACTTGCCGCCGCGAATGCTCGCGCCAGGGTGCGCGCCTCTATGAGCCAGGAATTCTTCCCAAAAATCACCCAAATCAAATACGAAGGCCCCAAGACGAAAAACCGTCTCGCCTTTCGCCACTACAATCCCGACGAACTCATCGCCGGCAAAAAGATGCGCGATCACTTCCGCTTCGCCGTCGCCTACTGGCACGCGATGAAGAACCCGCTGTCCGACCCGTTCGGCGCTGGAACGGCCATCCGCCCGTGGGACGATGGCAGCAAGTCCGTGGAGAACGCCAAGCGCGTCGCCGACGCCTGCTTCGAGTTCCTCGCGAAGATGGACATTGAATACTACTGCTTCCACGACCGCGACGTCTCGCCGGAACTGGACAGCCTCCAGGAGAGCAATGACGCCCTCGACGCCGTCGCGGACCACCTCGCCAAGCTCCAAAAGCAGACCGGCAAGAAGCTCCTCTGGGGCACCGCCTGCCTCTTCGGCCATCCCCGCTACTGCCAGGGTGCCGCCACTTCTCCAAATGCCGACGTTTATGCCTACGCCGCCGCACAGGTGAAGAAGGCCATGGACGTGACCAAGCGCCTCGG